>JBIIDU010000033.1:0-14907 GCA_044238165.1 Ferruginibacter sp.
AGGGTTGATTTGCCTGAGCCGCTGGGCCCCATCAGCGCCACGTATTCATTCCTGAGGATATCCATGTCGATGCCTTTCAGCACCTGCAGCTCCTGCTTGCCGAGGTAATAACTCTTACAGATGTGCTCCAGGTGAATGATGGACGACATGCGGATTAATTATTGGGTGAACCGTTTTGACCGGAATCAGGACCTGTTGATGATTTTTGGTACGGAGAAAAAACCGGTATGATGACGGGGTGCGTTTCGAAATACTTCCTCCTGCGTCAACTGTCCTGAGACTGCGTCTTCCCTAAACATATTTCCAGCATCGCTCATATGTGTAAGCGGCTCAACCCCTTCGGTATCCACTTCATTGAGCCGGTCTATGAACTCAACCATGCGTTGCAAATCGGCCCTTACGGCTTCCCGCTGGGTGGCGTCTATCTGCAGCCGCGAAAGGCGGGCAAGTTTATCGATCAGCGCATCGGTAATTTCCATAACACAAATTTAGGTGAATGCCGCATTGAGCCCTGTTGAATTATTTGAGTGGCTGCCTCTTTGAATTGGAGATTCCGGCCCTGTCCTGCGTAACCTGATAAGTCGGAACAGTTAATTATCTTCGCCCGTGATGGACAAGTCAAAAGCGATTGTGATGAGTGGCATCCGGCCTACCGGATTTCTGCACCTGGGCAATTATTTCGGGGCTATCCGCAATTACGTCAAAATGCAGGAGGAATTCACCTGTTATTTCATGGTGGCCGACTGGCATTCGCTGACCACACACCCCGACACCCGGGAACTGAAAGAAAATGTTCATCGTGTGCTGGCGGAGAACATCGCCTGCGGATTGGATCCCGATAAGGCGGCGCTCTATTGCCAAAGCCACGTGCCCGAAACCGCCGAGCTTTATCTTTATTTGAACATGCTCGCCTACAAGGGAGAGCTGGAGAAAACGGTGACCTTCAAGGAAAAAGCCCGGCTTCATCCTCAGAACATCAATGCCGGGCTGCTGACTTACCCGGTTTTGCAGACGGCCGACATCATCCTGCACCGGGCCACACATGTGCCTGTGGGTAAAGACCAGGAGCAGCACCTGGAAATGGCGCGCAACTTCGCCCAGCGCTTCAACAGCCGTTATGGCGAGGTGTTTCCCGAGCCCCATGCCTTCAACTACAATGCCGAGTTGGTAAAAGTTCCCTCGCTCGACGGCAGTGGCAAGATGAGCAAAAGCGAAAATCAACTGGCCACGCTCTACCTTGCCGACGATGACGAACTGATCCGTAAAAAAGTTATGAAGGCAAGAACCGACGAGGGACCTAAGGAACCGCACCAGCCCATGCCCGACTATATCCAGAACATATTTGTGCTTATGAAGCTCGTCAGTGCCGACGACGTGGTGGAAAAATTCACTTCCGACTATAATTCCTGCACCATACGTTATGGAGATATGAAAAAGCAGCTGGCGGAGGACATGGTCCGGTTCATCGCGCCGGTGCGGGAGAAAGTCAAAACCATTCTTGCCGACGGGCCCTATCTGCAGCAAGTGATGGAGCAGGGTGCTGAAAAAGCAGGTGCCAGCGCCCGGACAACCATGGAAATCGTTCGATCCGCCATTGGTCTACGTTATTACTAAGCTCCGGTTTCCATCTGATACCCCAATCCACATTTTTCAATAAGGGCGCTATTTTTCTGGCAAAGTTTACTACATTCACCGCCCGAAAGAAAAACCAATCACCCACGATTCAGGCAAAGCGGTATGGCAAAATCCAAGAAACCCAAGCACATAGCAGTAGCAGGAAATATCGGTGCCGGCAAAACCACCCTCACCGAGTTGCTGAGCAAGCATTATAAGTGGATTCCCCAGTTCGAGGATGTGGACCGTAATCCCTACCTGAACGATTTTTATGAAGACATGCCGCGCTGGAGTTTCAATCTTCAGATTTATTTTCTCAACAGCCGCCTGCAACAACTTCTTGAAATACACCGGGGTACGGAAACCGTCATCCAGGACCGGACGATTTATGAAGATGCCAACATCTTTGCGCCGAACCTGCACGATATGGGACTGATGGGCAAGCGGGATTTCGACAACTACTTCCATTTTTTTGAAACCCTCAAAACCATGGTGCAGCCGCCCGACCTGCTGATTTATTTGAAGGCTTCGGTTCCCACACTGGTTGCGCAGATACAGAAGCGGGGACGCGAATACGAGGAGAATATCCGGCTCGATTACCTGAAGAAACTCAATGAATATTACAACAATTTCATCGACCAGTACAAGGAAGGACAGTTGTTGATTATCGATGCGGACGTCAACAAGTTTGCTGAAAATGAGGAACACCTAGGCCAGGTGATCAGCAAAATAGATTCTACCTTGTTCGGATTGTTCTGATTCCGCTGAACAAACTTTTTCGAAATCACTTAATCGGGAATATTGCGCCCTTAGCGTTTGCTGAAAGCGCTGCTCACAACCAGTTCCTTGGAACCGGGGGTGTAGGTATAAAAACCTTCTCCGCTTTTCACGCCCAGCTTACCCGCGGTGACCATATTGACCAGGAGCGGGCAGGGCGCATATTTGGGATTCCCGAAGCCCTCATGAAGCACATTCAGGATGCTGAGGCATACATCCAGACCGATGAAATCGGCCAATTGCAGCGGGCCCATTGGATGGGCCATACCCAATTTCATTACCGTGTCAATCTCTTCCACGCCCGCAACCTGTTCGAACAGGCTGATGATAGCTTCGTTGATCATGGGCATCAATATCCGGTTTGCTACAAATCCGGGATAGTCATTCACCACGCAGGGCGTTTTGCCGAGTTGCTTGCTCAGCGCTACTGTCAGTTCGGTGATTTCGGGAGCCGTGGCATATCCGTTGATGATTTCGACCAGCTTCATCACCGGAACGGGGTTCATGAAGTGCATGCCGATCACCTGGCCCGGGCGGCGGGTGGCAGCGGCAATCCGCGTGATGCTGATAGACGAAGTATTGGTTGCAAGCACACAGCCGGCAGGTGCGGCTTCATCCATTTTTTTGAAAATATCAAGTTTGAGGGCGATGTTTTCTGTGGCCGCTTCCACCACCAGGTGGGCGTTTTTGACCCCATCTGCAATCGAAGTGTTGGTCGTAATGTTGGCCAGGGTGGCTGTTTTTTGCACATCGGTGATGCTGCCTTTGCTTACCTGACGGTCGAGGTTTTTGCCGATGGTGGCCAGGGCCTTTTCAAGTTGTGCGGCCTGCACATCCACCAGGGTCACCTGAAAGCCGCTTTGCGCAAATACATGTGCGATACCGTTGCCCATCGTTCCGGCGCCGATCACGCTGACATTTTTTACATCCATTTGAGTAGAAGATTGAGCAGTTTGCAAACCGGACGCATCATGCGAAGCAGCCGACAATTCGCTTGCGAAGCCGGGTTATGAAAAAGGTATTATTTGAAGGCATTGAGCCCTGTGACGTCCAGCCCCGTAATCAGCAGGTGCACATCGTGTGTGCCTTCGTAGGTGATCACGCTTTCCAGATTCATCATATGGCGCATGATGGGGTATTCTCCGGTGATGCCCATGCCGCCGAGCATCTGCCGGGCGTCGCGTGTTATCTGGGTCGCTATTTCGCAGGAATTGCGTTTGGCCATGCTTACCTGAGCCGGTGTGACGCGGCCCTCGTTCATCAGTACACCCAGCCGCCAGTTGAGCAGTTGGGCTTTGGTGATTTCGGTGATCATTTCGGCAAGTTTTTTCTGCTGGAGCTGGAATCCACCAATGGGCCTTCCGAACTGAACGCGTTCCTTGCTGTAATTGAGCGCCGTATCGTAGCAGTCCATAGCTGCGCCTATAACGCCCCAGGCGATTCCGTAACGGGCTTTGGTAAGACAGCTCAGCGGACCTTTCAGCCCTTTGACGTTGGGAAGTATGTTTTCCTTCGGCACTTTCACATTGTCGAATACCAGTTCGCCCGTGGCGCTGGCCCGCAGGCTCCATTTGCCGTGCGTGGTAGGGGTGGTGAAGCCTTCCAT
Organism: Ferruginibacter sp.; assembly: GCA_044238165.1. Lineage (GTDB taxonomy): Bacteria > Bacteroidota > Bacteroidia > Chitinophagales > Chitinophagaceae > Ferruginibacter. The sequence continues at coordinate 3,998 of JBIIDU010000033.1, forward strand.
GCCCCGCTCCACAATGATTCCCCGTATTTCACCGGCGTCGTCTTTCGCCCATACCACGGCCACCTGGCTGAAGGGTGCATTGCTGATCCACATCTTGGCACCATTGAGAATCACATGGTCGCCTGCATCGCGGAACTGTGTGAGCATGCCTCCAGGGTCGCTGCCATGATCGGGTTCGGTGAGCCCGAAACAACCGAGCCATTCGCCGCTGGCTAGTTTGGGAAGAAATTTGTTACGCTGGGCTTCGCTTCCGTACTGGTAGATGGGAAACATCACCAAACTGCCCTGTACGCTGGCCGTGCTTCTTACGCCGCTGTCACCCCGTTCAAGTTCCTGCATCATGAGGCCATAGCTGATGTAATCCAGCCCACCGCCGCCATACTGTGCCGGAACGGTCGGGCCGAAGCAGCCCATTTCACCCAGTTGCTTTACAATCTGTTCAGGGAACTCGGCCCGCTGGGCATAATCCTCAATGATGGGACTGATTTCCTTTTTCACATAGTTGCGCACACTATCGCGCACCAGCTTGTGTTCTTCAGTCAGCAGTTCATCAACCAGAAAGTAATCTGGGCTTTTGAAATTATCGGTTTTGGCGGCCATCGCAGGTGGGTTTGTTGATTGTTTTTTTGCGGGGCAAAGATAATGCCGCCCGGCCAAAAATTGCCGAAAGCCCATCGTGGGAACCTTTTTTGTTTCAGGATTTCGACTGCCGGGCCCCACATGCTTTTACAAATCCTGTCCCACTTTCGATACGTTTTTTTTCAAATCATCAAACATACGGCCGAAGCTCGCTGAAATGCAGGTTAATTTCCTTCGGGGTTGAATAAATTGAAATAGATTTGAACATCCTTTTCAAACCTTCAAACGGGCATGCTGTGAATACATATCTCGCACTGGGTGACAGTTATACCATCGGGGAGCAGGTTCCGATCACCTGCAGTTTTCCCTACCGGTTGATGAAACAACTCCGGGAAGCAGGAGTAGATCTGGCGGCTCCCGAGATAGTTGCCGTTACGGGGTACACAGGCAGTGAACTGGAAGCCTTGATGGCGCAACATCGTTTTTCCGAACGGTACGATTTCGTCACCCTTTTGATCGGTGTCAACAACCAGTATCGTGGACAGTCTGTTGAAGAATTCGCACCCTCTTTTCACCGGTTGCTTGCTGCCGCCATCGGTTTTGCCGCTGACCGTCCGGAAAGGGTGTTTGTAATAAGCATTCCCGATTGGGGGCAAACCCCTTTTGCTAAAGAACGGGATGTGGTAAAGATTGGAGAAGAAATTGACGCCTATAATCTTTTTTGCCGGGAAGCATCCGAAACGGCCGGCGTGCTTTTCACGGACATCACCACTTCGCAGCGGATGAATGCGCATGATGCCGCGCGGCTCGCCCCTGATTTGCTGCACCCCTCTGCTGTGGAATATGCCGACTGGGCGCATGCCTTGTTTCCCCCTGTTTTAAACGTCTTGAAGTAATCCGCTCATTTCGTGGTGGTATTGCCCGGCAATTGCCCGGGCTTCTCGGGCGAAATGCGCATCGGATGCAGCATACTGGACGGCTCGGCTTACATTCACCAGCAAACCCACATCGTTGTTCATTCCTGCCAGGCTCACATCACGCAGGCTACCGCCCTGAAAGCCGATGCCGGGCACCAGCAGAAAGTGTTCAGGAATCAGTTCGCGGATGGATGTGAATGCCGAAGCCTGGGTGGCGCCGGCTACAAACATCAGGTTGTCGGGGCTTCCCCAGCGGGCTATGGTAGTTATCACGTGTTCGTATAGACGAAGGCCGGGCTTTCCGTTGTCGTTCAGTTGGCGCATTTCAAAGTCGGCGGCACCCGGATTGCTGGTCAGTCCCAGCACGATGGTCCACTTGCCGGGATATTCCAGAAAGGGCCTGATGCTGTCTTCTCCCATATAAGGAGCCACGGTCACCGCATCGAAGGGCAGGGTTTCAAAAAAAGCCTTCGCATAGCGGCCCGATGTGTTGCCGATATCACCGCGTTTCGCATCAGCTATGCGAAAATGGGTGGAGGGTATGTAGCGGATTGTTTTTTCCATGGCATCCCAGCCCCTTGTTCCCAGCGCCTCGTAGAATGCCGTATTGATCTTGTAGGCTACACAATGGTCGAGCGTGGCGTCGATGATGGCCCGGTTGAATTGGAAGATGCCGTCGGGCTCATGCCGGAATGGTTCGGGCATTTTATCGGGGTCGGTGTCGAGTCCTACGCAGAGAAAACTCTTTTTTTCGCGGATGGTATGGATGAGTTGTTGGCGGTTCATTTGTTCGTTGGCCGAATTCCGGTTTTTAAATTGCCTAATTGTTTACTTTTTATCATTGATTTCATTTGTGTGATAGCTACCTGATTCAGTTTTTGAAGTCTTTCTCCTTGCGCCAATCCTTGCTGGATAAGAAGTGCGTTGATGCTTTCAAGATTGGAAAGAACTACTAACTGTTCAACTGTTGCCCAATCCCTCAAATTGCCTTCTTAATCCCGATTGGATTCTCGCCATTGCCTGGCAGTTATACCAAATAAGGCAACATTCAGCATGTCGGCTTCATTGGCATAAACAAAATTGATTTGTGCTTTTGTAAGAGTTTCTGGTAGCAGGTTTTCCTTAATGGCATCGGTATGTATGTGATAATTTACTTTCGCCAATGTTCTTTGCAGGTTCCACTCCAGATGAAGCCTTTCGTTTTCATCCGCCTTCAGTCGCTGAAACTCTTTGATCAAATAAATTTTCAATTCTGCACTTATCCACATGCCAAATTCAAATGCAATATCACTATGCGCGTACGTGCCTCCATATCTTCCTGCTGTTGCTTTCAGTCCGATGGCATTTGTTTTTTCAACCCATTCTTTTACACTGATTTTATAGTTATTTAACCCTGCCTGGCTCTTAATTATGGCGAATTCGCCATAATTGAAACCGGGGTTGTAAACAGATTCCCAGATTCCTAAAAATTCTACTGTATTTCTGTTTCTAAGCCAATCGGATATGAAAAAATCGCCCTCCTTGGCCTTAAACATGTCCGTAAGCGAAATAAAATCATAGCCTCCCTCCCTTGAAAGACTAACAGGAATGCCTCTGACGATTAATGATTTGTTTTTTCCCATGCACGAGTATTTTGAGACTAACCGTATTCAACTGATCGATTCCCTGAGCAGACAATAATTTTTCACAAGATCAGTTTCTTCTACATTTTTTGTTAGCGAAAACGTCAGGCAATAGCTTCATTTTATTTCGTCAATTGCTTTTCGGCTTCATGCAGAATCAATCGCCTGATTTCCTCTGAATCCCATTCCTTTTCGATATCCGGTCTTACCATAATGCGGTCCATGATGGCCTGTTGCCGCAGCCCGTTGGCCAGCGCCTCACTGTAGCGGATATGCGGGCTGAAGGTTACCTGCGCATAGGCGGGTGTCCATTTACCCGGATGGTGCAGACTCACGGCCGCTTCAATCTTCTTCTGCAGCAGAAAAACGGGGTCGTTGACCTTGTCACGCATTTCGATGAAGTTGTTCAGCGCAAGGTCGGCGATGGCATCTCCATCGGGTTTGCGGAGTTGCTCATAGGCAGGCAATATTTTAGCCCAGTCTTCCCGGTGGGTATCAATCAATCCGTTGAGGATACGGCAGTCTTCGAATCCGCAGTTCATGCCCTGTCCGAAAAAAGGCACGATTGCGTGCGCGGCATCACCGATCAATGCGAAGTAGTCGCCCAGGATCCAGGGTTTGCATTTGACCGTTACCAGCGAGGCGGTGGGATTGTTGACAAATTCCTCTTTGAAGTCGGGCATCAGGGCATAGGCATCGGCAAAAGTATTTCGGAAGAAATCGGCGGCTTTCTCCGGCGTATCGAGCGAACGGAAAGAGGGTTCTCCTTCATAAGGGAAGAAAAGGGTGCAGGTGAAACTTCCGTCGGGATTGGGCAGGGCGATCAGCATATAGTTGCCACGGGGCCAGATGTGCAGGGCTTCTTTTTCCATCTGCCAGCTACCACCCGGACCAGCGGGAATCGTCAGTTCTTTGTATCCGAAGTCGATGTAGTGCTGCTGGTACTGGAAACGGTCCTGCTGCAACTGGTACGAAAGCCGGGCCGATGAAAAAGCGCCGTCGCTTCCGAAAAGCAGCTCAAAGGATTGCTCCTGGTGTTTGCCGTTTTGTGTGTTTTCAAAAACGATGGTACGGTTCTTCCAGTCAATCTTGTCGCAGCGTTCGTTGAAGTGTATGTCAGCGCCTGCCTGCTCCGCTAGGTCCATCAGTTTCTTGTTCAGTTCCCCTCTCGACACCGAGTTTATGAACTGTCCTTCTTTTCCGTAAGGTTGGTAATTTTCTTTCCCATCGGGGGTATGCACTTGCCTTCCGTGCATCGGGATGGCGATTTTTCTGATTTCTGGCATGATGCCCACTTCCTCCAAAGCCAGTATGCCCCTGTCGCTCAGGGCCAGGTTGATGGAACGCCCGGCACTCATGGACTGCAGGCGCATATCGGGCCTTCGTTCATAAAGGGTGACCGGGTACCCCCTGCGACGGAGGTAGATGGAGAGCAATGAACCGACTAGTCCGGCTCCGATGATGATCACTTGTCTGGGCATGCTTGATTTTCTTTAGGAGTTGTTCCTCAATTCACTGCCTGGCAGAGGTGAAGCAGGATTTTTCCAAAGTTATGGATGTCGGTGAATGTGTTGTACAGGGGAACGGGCGCCACACGGATCACATTGGGCTCGCGCCAGTCGGCCAGGATGCCATGGCCGGTGAGTGCGTTGAAAATATCGCGGGCATGGTGCTCGAGCAGCAGGCTGGTCTGGCATCCTCTTGCCTCGTCGGGCGTGATGTTCCGGATGAAGGTCTTGCCGAGCACATCATTTATTTCACGGATGACGGCAATCATCAGGGTATTCATCTCGCGGCTTTTGCGCAGCAGTTTCCCCATGCCCGCTTCGGCAAAGATGTCGAGCGATGCTTTGTGCGCGGCCATGCTCAGTACCGGCGCGTTGCTGAGTTGCCATCCTTCCGCTGTAGGGATGGGCACGAATTCCCGATCCATGTTGAATCGGGTTTCTTTGTCGTGTCCCCACCATCCTGCCAGCCGCGGCAGTAGGGTGTTGGTGGCATGCTTCCGGTGGATGTATACACCCGATACGCCGCCGGGACCGCTGTTGAGGTATTTGTAACTGCACCAGCAGGCGAAGTCCACTTCCCAGTCGTGCAGGTGCAGCCCGATATTGCCTGCCGCATGTGCCAGGTCGAAACCTGCATACATGCCCGCTTTTTGTGCGGCCCGGGTAATTGCGGCCATATCGAATACCTGCCCATTGTAGTAATTGACGCCGCCGAGCAGAATCAGGCAGGCACTGTCTTTATTGGCCTCGATGGCGCTCAGGACGGCATCGGTTGAAATCACTTCTTGCCCCTCGTCCGGCTTCACTTCAATGAGGGCATCCCGTATATCCCGTCCATGCAACCGGATCTGCGATTCGAGGGCATAGATGTCGGACGGGAAGGCCTTGGCCTCACAGATGATTTTATAGCGTTTGGAGTCGGGCCGGTAGAAACTGGTCAGCAGCAGGTGCAGGTTCACCGTCAACTGGTTCATCACCACGATTTCTTCAGGCAGCGCACCCACGATGGGGGCGAGCAGGGGAGGAAATAGCTCGTGGTAACTGAGCCAGGGATTACGGGCATGAAAATGTCCTTCCACGCCGAAATTGGCCCAGTCTTCCAGTTCATTCAGCACATAATCCTGCGTGCTTCGGGGTTGAAGCCCCAGCGAGTTGCCGGTGAAATAGATGCACTCGGCGTTGTTGACCAGCGGTATGTAGAATTTTTCCCGGAAGCGGACAAGCGGGTCGGCGGCGTCCAGGGCTGAAACATGTTGCAGCGTATTGGTCATGAAGGCAGGTATTTTAACGCCGGGCTTTTAATGATGAAATACCCCTTGGCTGTTGTGCAAATATCGTTCAGTCTATTGTGGCAATCACTTTCAGTTCAATGGCGATGGGGGTGGGCATGCAGTTCACTTCAACGGTGGTGCGGCAGGCCTGCACCCCGGCGAAATATTCCGCATACAGCTTATTGTAGACAGGAAAATCTTTTTTCATATTGGTGAGGAATACGGTTACGTCCACTATTTTTTCCCAGGCGCTGCCGCTTGCTTCCAGTACCGCTTTCACATTGGCGAATACCGAGCGGCATTCGGCGGCTATGTCGTATTCGAGGATTTCTCCCTGTTCGTTCAGTTTGAGTCCGGGAATGCTGTTGTCTCCGGCCGACCGCGGCCCGATGCCAGACAGGAAAAGCAGATTCCCCACTTTGCGGGCATGCGGGTAAGCGCCCAGGGGTTTGGCGGCATTGTTTGTGTTGATGATCGACATGGTCGGCTTGTTGGTATGGTGAACGAATATTTTTCGTGTAATTATTAACGGTGGTATGCGTTCATTGTCCCGGAATACATACATTTTTAGGTTCAGTGAAAAACCGGAAGGCTTCCCAGCCTCCCTCGCGGCCCACGCCGGAATGGTTCACCCCCCCGAAGGGTGTGCGTAGGTCGCGGTTGAGCCAGCAGTTGATCCATACGATTCCCGACTGTAGGGCATGCGCGACCCGGTTTGCCGTGCCCAGATTACCGGTCCAGACGGTGGCGGCCAGCCCGTAGGAACTTGCATTTGCGAGTTCAATGGCTTCTTCGATTGAGCCGAAGGATTGAAGAGACACCACCGGTCCGAAAATTTCTTCGCGGTTGGTGCGGGAACCGGGGCCGGGTCCCTCGAAAACGGTGGGTTCAATGAAATAGCCTTCCGTACAGGGGCCTTCCGGCTTGATCGCATTTCCTCCGGTAAGCAATCGGCCGCCCTCTTCCTTCGCAAGGCGGATGCAGCCCATGATTTTTTCAAAATGCGCTTTGCTAACGATGGCGCCTTGTTTGTTGCTGTCGTTCAGCGGATCCCCCACGCTTAATGTTTTCACCCGCGCTACAAATTCATTTTTGAACTGTTCATAAACCGATGCTTCAATGAGCAGGCGGCTGGTGCAGAGGCAGATTTGTCCCTGGTTGGTGAAAGAGGATCGGATGGTTTCATTGAGCATCTTCGTCCAGTCGCAGTCGGCAAAAATGATTCCCGGATTTTTCCCGCCCAGTTCGAGCGACAGTTTCTTGAATCGGGGAGCGGCAATGGATGCTATTCGGGAGCCTGCGGCCGTGCTTCCGGTGAACGAGATGGCTTTGATGTGCGGATGTTGTACAATCGCTTCGCCGCAGGTTGGACCGGTGCCATGCACAATATTCAATACGCCTGCGGGCAGTCCGGCTTTCATGCAGATTTCCGAAAGCAGAAAGGCGGTGGCGGGTGTCACTTCGGAAGGCTTGGCCACAACGCAGTTTCCGGCGGCCAATGCCGGCGCTATCTTCCAGGTGAACAGATAGAGGGGGAGGTTCCAGGGCGATATGCAGCCTACGGTGCCGATGGGCTTGCGCAGTGTGAAGTTGATGCCATCGTCTTCGGAGGCATGGCTTTCGCTTGCAAAGTGCAGAGCGCCGGTGGCGAAGAAGCGGAAATTGGCTGCTGCCCGGGGTATGTCCATGCGTTTGCTGAGCCAGAGCGGTTTACCGTTGTCGGTAGTTTCGGCAAGGGCAAGTTGTTCGGCGTCCGCATCGATCCGGTCGGCGATGGCATTGAGCAGGGCAAAGCGTTTTTCAGCCGGCAAACGGCTCCAGGCAGGGAAGGCGGTCTGTGCAGCCGATACGGCAAGTTCCACATCGGTTGCATCGCTGTCGGGCAACCGTCCGTAGATCTTACCGGTCGAGGGATTGACGTTATCGAGGTAACGGCCCGAGCGGGGTGGAACGTGTTTGCCGTTGATATAGTTCAGAATATTCATCGCTTCAATCCGGTTGCTGCGGTTTCAGTGAAGCATTCAGATGCTGCCGGTCCGTCCGCCGTCGACAGGAATGCTGGTTCCGGTGATGTAGGCTGCTGCGGGCGTGCACAGGAAGGCAGCCAGGCTGGCCACTTCTTCGGGCTCGGCAAACCGCTTCATGGGAATCTCCTTCCGCATTTCCTCCGCTATCTGTTCCGGTGTCTCATTTCTTTTCCGGGCATTGTTCTCAATGATCTGTTCCAGACGCCGTGTGCTGGTGGCTCCGGGCAATACATTGTTTACGGTAATCCGGAAGGGCGCAAGTTCGTTGGCCATTGTTTTTGCCCAGGAAGCCACGGCTCCTCTAACGGTATTGGATACCCCGAGATTGGGCAGGGGTATTTTCACCGAAGTGGAAATGATATTGACGATTCGTCCGTAACCGCTTTGTTTCATACTTTCCACCAGCACCTTGCTGATGAGGTGGTTGCCGATCAGATGGCGATTGAAAGTTTGCACGAATTCATTTTCACCTGCCTGTATGATGGGACCGCCTGCGGGTCCTCCGGAATTGTTGATCAGGATTTCAATGGGCGATTGTGCAGTAAAGCCGGATACGATGTCGGCGACTTGCTGCGGATGGTCCATATCGGCTACGATGTAGCGGTGCTGCTGGTGGGCAGCCGCAGGTAGTTCGGCTACAGCCTTCCTGAGGTCGTCCTCATTGCGCGCCATCAATATGCAACTGGCGCCCAGCCGGGAGAGGGCTAGGGCTGTTGCATGGCCGATACCCCGTGAGCCTCCATTGACCAGTGCCGTTTTGTTGTGCAGTGAAAGTTCCATGCCTGTTTTGAACGGTCAAACTTAGTCAAAAAGTTGTAATTTACACCCTTTATATTGGTCACTTAAAACACCCGAATCATGCCGATTGCTGCTCCCTTCAACCTGAAAAAATGGATTGATGAACACCGCGACCTGCTGAAACCTCCTGTTGGCAACCAATGCGTTTACAAGGATGCGGAAAACTTTATTGTGATGGTAGTAGGCGGTCCCAATGCGCGCAAGGATTATCATTACAACGAAAGCGAAGAACTGTATTACCAGGTGGAGGGCAATATCGTGCTGAAGATCATCGACAATGGCGTGCCGCGCGACATTCCCATCAATGAAGGCGATATGTTTCTGCTTCCTCCCAAAACACCGCACTCGCCACAGCGAGGCCCGGGCACGGTTGGACTGGTCATAGAAAAAGTACGTCAGGAAGAGAAGGACGGTTTTCTCTGGTATTGCGAGCAGTGCGGAAACAAGTTGCATGAAGATTACCTCGTGGTCAACGATATTGTCAGCCAATTGCCTCCGGTGATGAATAATTTCTATTCCGACGAACACAAGCGAACCTGCAACCACTGCGGGGCGGTAATGGCACCTCCGGTCCGCAAAGGGTAACACAGGGAGGGTACTCGCTATTCCACTTCCAACGACCGCATTCCATCAATATGAAGATTGATATCCACACGCATATCATGCCCGAAACCATGCCCAACTGGGTGAAGCGGTTCGGTTATGGCGATTTCATCCATCTCGAGCACCGTAACTGCAGGGCTTGTATGATGAAGGGCGACAAGCTATTTCGTGAAGTGGAATCCAACTGTTTTGATGCGCAGATCCGTTTGGAGGAAATGGATGACGATGGTGTATCGGTGCAGGTATTGTCCACCATTCCGGTTCTTTTCAATTACTGGGCGAAGCCTGCCGACGGCCTGGAGACCTCCCGTTTTTTAAATGACCATATCGCCGAAACAGCAGCCCGCAATCCGCGGCGTTTCATAGGAATGGGTACGGTTCCGCTTCAGGATGTGGATCTGGCAATAGGTGAAATGCGCCGCTGTGTCAACGAGTTGGGGATGTCGGCTTTGGAAATAGGCAGCAATATCAATGGTATCAATTTGTCTGATGGACGTTTCAATCCTTTTTACGAGGAGGCGGAGCAACTGGGTTGCGCCCTTTTTGTTCATCCCTGGGAAATGATGGGTGAGCAGCAGATGACCCGATACTGGTTGCCCTGGCTGGTAGGCATGCCGGCCGAAACTTCCAGGGCCATCTGTTCCATGATATTCGGGGGCGTATTTGAGCGCTATCCACAGTTGCGGGTTGCCTTTGCACACGGTGGCGGTTCCTTCCCGTTCACCCTGGGCCGTATTGCCCATGGCTTTGAGGTCCGGCCCGATCTGGTTGCAGTCGATAACTCCGTTTCACCTGAAAAATACATCGGCCGCTTCTGGACCGACAGCCTGGTGCATGATGCCCGTGCCCTGCAGTTCATGCTGGAGCTGATAGGCGACGATCATATATGTATGGGCAGCGATTATCCCTTCCCCCTGGGTGAGCACCATCCGGGCTCGCTGATTGAAAGCATGAATTTTAGTGAAGAAAGAAAACAGAAACTTCTTTCCCGTAATGCCCTCCGCTGGCTCAATTTGTCTGCTGAAAATTTTGGCTGACCGGTTTCCCGCAACATTGCTGCTTTATTGACGGAACAGGTCGGGATAGTCGGTGATGATTCCGTCTACTCCGTAACCCAGCATGCGGTCGATGGTGGGCCGGTCGTTTACTGTCCAGGGAATGACGCGGATACCCTGTGCATGAAGGTCTTCGGTGAGTTCCCTGCTTACCAGGCTGAAATGCGGACTATAAATTTCCGGTTTGAAACCCAGTTGCCCGATTTGTAAGGCGACTGTTCTTTTGTCGTGCTCTTCAATCAGCAAGGCGCAGGGTTGTTCTGGATATTTGCGGCGTAGAATCTGCAGGGTTCGGATATCGAAAGACTGGATGGTCACATACCGTTCCATTTTTTTACGGATGATGACATCCATTATCAGTCGTAGGAACGTTTCGGGTTCGGGGTGGAAAACCCTGTCGGTTGCGGGCTGGCTCTTGGTTTCAATATTGAAGAGGGGATAGGGCCGTTTATGCCGGGTCATGTAGTACGCCACACTGTCGAAAAGGGCTTCCAGCGGGGGGTTGGTTTCGGCCATTTTATGCTGACGCG
>JBIIDU010000215.1:0-4253 GCA_044238165.1 Ferruginibacter sp.
GCGTACGACGCTGAAAAAATACAATTATACCCTGGGCATAAGCGTACAGCCGGTCTCGCTCCGCGGGAAATCCATCACCAACGACAGCAGCTTCGCCACCATCAACCGTCTCACCGTATTCCCCATCGCCCGCTTCGCCTACAACTTTTCCAAAACCAAAACATTCAATGCAAGTTATTCAGGCAACGCCACGCAACCCACTTACACCCAGTTGCAAAATGTTCCCGACATCAGCAATCCGCAGTCGATAACACTTGGCAATCCCGGCCTGCAGCCTGCCATCAACCACAACGTCAACCTGAGTTACAACAATTTCAACTTTTCCAGCGGCCGGGTCATCTTCACCAGTCTGACCCTTTCCGCTATCCGAAATCAGATAGTGAACAACGTCATCAGCAATGGCAACGCTGGAGCGCAACTCAGCATTCCTGAAAATGTAAACGGCTATTACAACATCAACAGTTTTTATCTCTTTTCAAAGCCCTATAAAAACAGGAAATACGTACTGACGCTGAACGGATCGCTCAATTTCAACCACAACATCAACCTGGTGGACAGCATCCGAAGCATCGGACTCAACTGGATCGGCAGCCAGGGCTTCATGTTCGAGTTCAATTACAAGACCTGGCTTGAATTCGGTGCCGGCGCCACCTACAGTTTCAACGACGTCACGTACGAACAAACCGACCGGACGAAATTCTCGCCCCTGCAAAACACTTCCAGCAGTGCCCTTACCATCACAAGCAGCATCGACATCGATCTGAAGGAGAAATGGATTCTCAAATACAATTTCGACTATACCATCAATTACGGGCTCAATGCGGCCGTCAGCCGGAACCTGGCCATCCTCAATGCCTCCATTGAACGCCAAGTCTTCAAAAAGAAGAACGGGGTGATCAAATTTTCGGCCTTCGACCTGCTGAACCAGAACACCAACATCAACCGGACCGTTTCGGCGAACGCCATCACCGATACCCGAACCAACAGGCTCGCCCGGTATTTCCTGCTCAGCTTCACCTACCGACTCCAGAAATTCAGGGGGCAAAAGCCCCAGAATCCCGGTTTCCGGGGCATGATGCCTTCGGAAAACAAAAACGCCGAAATCAAAGTGTTCTAATGGGTTGCGCCGGTATCGGGGGCTCCACGGAAACCCGGACATAGGGCCGAACGGCATTTCCATTTTTACCCTACCTTTGCCCACCGAAAAACAATCCTTTCAATCCCAATCGCACCATATGTCAGGAGCCCTGAAAGAAGTAAGGAACCGGATCAAAAGTGTTCAAAGCACCCAGCAAATCACCAAGGCCATGAAGATGGTCAGCGCCGCCAAACTGAGAAGGGCGCAGGACGCCGTAACCCAAATGCGTCCCTATGCCCAGAAGCTACAAAACATGCTGGGAAATATCGTAAGCAGCGGCGACAATGATATTCCCGTTGCCCTGGCCACCGAGCGTCCGGTAAACCATGTGATGATCATACTGGTTACCAGCGACCGCGGACTCTGTGGCGGTTACAACAGCGGCCTCATCAAACTTACCCGGCAGATTATCCGGGAAAAATATGCGGCCCAGTCGGCCAAAGGCCAGGTTCAGGTGATGGCCATCGGAAAAAAAGGATATGAGCATTTCCTGAAATCAGGCATGAAGACAGAAGACCGCTTCTGGCATATTTTCACGGGTTTATCATTCGAAAAGGTTCAGGCCGCAGCCACACATGCCATCAATGCTTTTCTGAACCGGGAAGTTGATGCCGTAGAACTCGTTTACAGCGAATTCAAAAACGCAGCCACGCAGCGCTTTGTTCATGAGCGTTTCCTTCCCGTAGAAAAAATCAACCCGAAGCCCGGCGCCCGCAAATCGGATTTTATTTTTGAACCCGGACGGGAACAACTGATCAACGAGCTGATGCCGAAAATCCTCAATACCCAGCTGTTCAAAGCAGTACTGGACGGGAATGCCAGCGAGCATGGCGCCCGTATGACCGCGATGGACAAAGCCAGCGACAATGCCAACGAACTGCTCAAATCACTCAAGATAAGCTACAACCGTGCACGCCAGGCAGCCATCACCACCGAACTTACCGAAATCGTAAGCGGTGCGGCTGCGCTCAACGGTTGATGATGATACCGGCAGATAAGATGTCGGAGCCACCGCTTCAAACACCGAAAGCACCATGGAAGTATCGCAGATCATACCCCACATCGAGGCCCTGATATTCGCCAGCGACCGCCCGTTGACGGAGGCTGACCTGCTCGAACTCCTGAACAATGCGCTGGGCTTCATTGACGACCGGGCGATACCGGAGCAAATCGAAGCTGCGGTAAAAGGCATCCAGGAAAAATACGATTCCGGATTTTACGCTTTCGAGCTCAAACAAATCGGCGGCGGATGGCAATTCCTGACCAAGAAGGAATACCACAAGACCGTGGCCCAGCTCAACGGCGATAAGTTCCTCAAAAAGCTTTCCGTAGCCGCGCTGGAAACACTGGCCATCATCGCCTACAAACAACCCATCACAAAAAGTGAAATCGAGTCGCTGCGCGGTGTCAACTGCGACTATGCGGTCCAGAAGCTTCTGGAAAAAGACCTCATTGTAATTACCGGACGCAACGAGGATGCCGTGGGCAAACCGCTCATCTACGAAACATCCCGTTCGTTCATGGATTATTTCGGCCTCAACTCCCCCACCGACCTTCCTAAAATCAGCGAAATCATCTCAGAAGGGCTGGTAGAACCCACCCTGATGCACCATCCTGAAACTGAACAGGAAGCGGAAAGCACTGCTGCGGAAGAAGCCCCGGCTCCTGAAGCACAGGCCGATGGGAACTGATCTGCCCCTCTCAAACCCCTGCCTACCGCTGCCATTTTTCCCGCTCTCCTTTGTGGTGCCGATTGAATAATTTTGCCTATGGCCACACCTTTATCCGACAATCAACTGATCGGCATCGCCGAAAAATTCGGAACCCCGGTTTATGTGTACGACACAGCAGTCATTGCCGAACAATACCGCCGTCTTTGTACCGCGTTCAGCACTACATCGGCCCGTTTCTTCTATGCGGCCAAAGCCCTGTCCAATGTCAGTATCCTCCGTTTCATGAAAGAGATTGGCACTTCACTTGACTGCGTCAGCATCAATGAGGTCAGGCTGGGGCTGATGGCGGGATTCCGCCCTGATGAAATCCTTTTCACGCCGAACAGTGTGGAATTCTCTGAGATACTGGAAGCCCGGGAACTGGGTGTTCACATCAACATCGATAATATTTCCATCCTGGAACAGTTCGGCAACCGCTTCGGCAACACCTATCCCGTATGCATCAGGCTGAATCCCCATATTCTTGCCGGTGGAAATTATAAGATTTCAACAGGCCATATCGATAGCAAATTCGGCATTTCCATCCACCAGCTTCGGCATATAGACCGGATTGTAAAAAGTACGGGGTTGAAGGTTACCGGCATCCATATGCATACAGGCAGCGAAATAAAGGACAACCGTGTTTTTTTGGAAGGGCTGGACGTGATGCTGAACGCGGCGGCACAGTTTCCCGACCTGGAGTTTGTAGATCTGGGCAGCGGGTTCAAAGTGCCTTACCAGCCCGGCGATTCCGCCACCGACATCGAAGATCTGGGCCGTCAGGTAGGCAGGGTTTTCGCGGACTATGCCCGCGATACCGGCAAACGGTTGGCGGTATGGTTCGAACCCGGAAAATATCTGGTAAGCGCCTGCGGATATTTCATCGTAAAAACCAGCGTGGTCAAACAAACGCCGTCGGCCGTATTTGCGGGCGTGAACAGCGGTTTCAACCACCTTATCCGCCCGATGATGTACGATGCCTACCACCATATCCGCAACATCAGCAACCCCACAGGGCCCGAGCGCATCTACAACGTTGTGGGCAACATCTGCGAAACTGACACCTTTGCCTGGGACCGGAAACTGAATGAGGTGAGGGAGGGCGATTTCCTGGTCTTCTATAATGCGGGCGCCTATGGTTTTGAAATGAGCAGCCACTTCAACGCACGGTTGAGGCCTGCTGAAGTGATGATAAAAGACGGGAAGACGATGCTGATCAGAAAGCGGGAAGAATTTGAAGACCTGCTCCGCAACCAGTTAGTTGCCGGCACGCAGAACGAAGGTGCTTGAATGCCCGTACCCCGATTACATATTATCGAGGTACTGCTGCAATTCGGCTTCGGTTTTGAACAATACATCCCGAACCTTGCTGCCCAGATTGGGACCGACGATTCCGGCCGCCT
>JBIIDU010000216.1:0-4249 GCA_044238165.1 Ferruginibacter sp.
TTTTTGAAATTCCAGTTCGTTCTTCAACGGCGCCACCCGGGTATGGATGATCAGCCGGTTGCCGAGGAGCTCGATCTTATCTGTATATCCGGCAATGGTTTTACCCATCAGGTTGCTCCAAACCTCCTCGATCTGTAAGGATTGAATGCCTGGTTTGAGCTTGCTGCGCTGAAGGAATAGCTGCATGGCCTCCTGCATCGAGAATTGACCCATGGTGTTCTTGCTTTCGACAAAAATAACCAAATGCGTTCAGAAAGGCTGTGCTCAAAGCTCCACTGTAAGCCCCAGCATGAAATTGATGGGCGCCATCGGGAAAAAATAGTTTTCCGTGACCAGCCCTCCGTATACATAACTGAAGGTATAGCCGTTACTGACATAGAGGTTGTTGAACAAGTTGTTCACCTGTGCCACCAATAGCGTGTTGCGGAAGAAGCGGTTCGGCCATTCAAAGCTGGCCCGGAAGTCCTGCACGAAATAGGGATCGATGCTGCGGCTTTTCTGCCCGGTGTTGTCGAGATACTGCCTGCCCACATAGCGGTTGCTCAGGGTGAGTTCAAGCCCTTTGCCCGGGAGAAAGCTCAGTTGAGTGCCGCCCACTACTGCCGGTGAAAACCCGATAGGTGTCCGCCGATAGTCCCGGGTGGTCTGGCCCCCGTTGTCGTAATCGTCGATGTACTCGGTGAATTTCAAAATCCTGTTGTCGCTGAGTGCGAGGTTGCCGCCCAGTTTCCAGCGGCTGGCCGGCTGCCAGTTGGCTTGCAGCTCAATGCCGGTGCGGTAGCTGAAGTCGGCATTGGTGCGGGTATAAGCGCCCACATCGTTCACTTCGCCGGTAAGCACCAGCTGGTTGATGTAGTGCATGAAAAAGAAATTGGCGCCATAAGTGAATTTCTTTCCCTTCTGTTCCATGCCCAGTTCCCAGTCCAGTAGGGTTTCGGGTTTGGGTGCCGCGTTGGAAGCCGCTTCAAAATCGTCACGGTTGGGTTCCTTGCCCGCCACTGCGAAGGAGGCATACCATTGCCGGTTGTTGGCGGCATAAACGATGCCGAGTTTGGGATTGAGGAAGGTGAAAGAATTGCTTACCGCCAGTGTCGGATTCTTACGGAACCCGTTGATGTTGTACAAAACATGGCGGAACTGCAGGTCGGCATAGCTGTGCCAGCGGCCGGTCCACTGGCGGCTCCATTTTCCGTATACAGAGAAATCATTTTTGAGTGCGGGCAAATCATACCAGCTATAGCCGGGTGTGACCGAACCCGTCACCTGCGCCCATTTGATGATGCCATAGTGCTGCCCCCGGTATTGGGTGAACGCTCCGCCCAGAACGAAGCGGTTGTTGTTTTTTTCGTGGGTCAGCGCCCAGGTGCTGCCGTAGAAATAGTTATCGAGCCAGAGCTGACGAATCAGGTCGGTTTTCTCAATGACCGAACTGCCGTTGAAATAGGGCGGGAGGCCATAATCGGAAAGTTGCTGCTGCGCCCGGTACTCCTCATAATAGCCCTTGCCCCGGGTCAGGAATAAGGCGAAACTCGCCTTCCAGTTCCGGGGTAGTGTAGTGTTGTAAAAAAGCTGGTAATGGGTCTGCTTGTAATTGTCGGTCTGGTTCGGATAGGGACTGCCCGGTTGTTCAAGGCCCAGCGGATTGAAACGGCGGTTGGTTTTCAGCGTGGCGGCATCTATGCCGTTCCAGGCCTGATAGGTCACTTCACTGCCCGAAAAAATATTGAAGCGTAGGGAGTGCTTGCCGTTGAGGTAGGCCGTACTGAGCGCAAGGGCCCGCAGGTTGCTGCCGGCCCTGTCAACATATCCGTCGCTGACAATGCGGCTGAGCCGCCCGTCGATGGTGAAATGTTTTCCCAGCAATCCGCTGCCGAATTGGAATGTGTTCTTCCAGGTATTGTACGAGCCGCCGCTGTTGGCGAGGCGCGCATAGAATTTTTCCTGCACTTCATTTGTTGATAGATTGATGGATGCCCCGAAGGCACCGGCCCCGTTGGTGCTACTGCCCACGCCCCGTTGTATCTGTACGCTGTTGGCGGAGGAGATGAAATCGGGGATGTTCACGAAGAAAGTTCCTTGGCTCTCCGCGTCATTGTAGGGAATGCCGTTGATGGTGACATTGATGCGGGTGCCGTCCGTTCCCCGGATACGGATGCCCGTGTAGCCCACACCGTTACCAGCATCGGAGGTGAAGATGGCCGATGGGGTATTGCTGAGCAGCACGGGCAGATCCACGCCAAGGTTGGTTTGTCGGAAATCTTTGGCGGTGAGGTTGGTCCGCGCAAAGGGAGTTTTGTCGCCGGCCCGCAACGCGGAAACCTCGATGGGTTCCAGGAGTGTGGTGTCGGTAAGTCTGGTTTGTGCCACGGCGCCAAAAGGGAGTAAGGCCAGAAAAAGCCTGGAGAAAATGAAACGCACGATAAATATTTTTTGCTGAATATCCGGAGCGTCGCTCCAGTCGGGTTTGACTTTCTCCCTGCGCAGGCATTATCCTGATCAGGTTTTACGGGTTTGTTCTCAGCCTCAGATTTGAAGCACCCCGGAAATTCAGTGGTTAGATTGCAAATTTAAAGCGGGAAGGCAATCCTCCCAAAAAATTACCGGATGCTTCCTTCAAAAAGTTTGGGCCAGTGCTTGCCGGTGATATATACTTTTCGGGTGGTGCTGTCGTAGGCGATACCGTTCAGCACCTCGCCTTCCTTAGGTACGAATTGCGGTGCGTACTGCCTGATTAGGCCGGGTAAATCGATCTTTCCGACCACATGCCCTGTAGCCAAGTCGATTTTCACAATATGGTCTTTCATGTAAACATTGGCGTAGAGAAATCCATTGATCATTTCCAGCTCGTTGAGATTCTGGACCGGCCCCTGCTGGTCGACCACCTGCAGGGTGCGTTTGATCTTGAAGTCGTCGGGATTTACAAAGTAAATGTTTGCTGTGCCGTCGCTGATGATAAGTTCATCGGTATGATGAGTAATGCCCCAGCCTTCGAGTGGCCAGCTGAATGTTTTTTCAGGTTTGTCGATGTTGTTGATGTCATAAACATTCACCAGGTTGTTCTGCCAGGTCAATTGGTAGATCTTGTTGCGGTAGATGGTGATGCCTTCACCGAAAATATCGTTGGTGCCCATAACATGTTTCTTCACGATTTTTCCGGTTTTGATATCGTATACCCGTATTGAGGAGTTTGCGAAATCGCCGGTACCCTCATAAATTTTTCCGCCATGTACCACCAGTCCCTGTGTATAGGCGGAATCGTCGTGGGGATAGGCTGCATCGATGTTGATAATGATGGAAGCAGGTGCGGGAAGGGTAGTGGGAGGTGTGTACTGTTCCTCGGGAGGGTTGTTTTTATCCGGGACGTTATTGCAGGCCGCCAGTAAAACCAGTACTGAAATAAGTGCGTTCCTCTTCATGTTTCTTGTTTCGGGGCAAATGTACTCACAATCAATGGCTCCCGATTTATTTTGTGATTTTCTTCACTGAAATAAAATTCATATGAAACTTGTTGGTAAGGAGTACACTGCATCCGTCAACACACCTGATTGGGTGGTGTTGACGCAACAGGAACTTATTTTTGGCAGAACGGAGATTAAAGTCGAAATTTATGCATTGGCTGAATTGAATACTTTACCGGCCATCCTTCCCAATCCATTATTCTTACTGATGCACCGATGACCGGTTCCGGCAAAAATGCCTGAATCCGAATCGCTCCAATCTTCCTTCCGTAAAGCCTGTTTTGCTTTCATTCTTATACAGGTAAAATGCGTCAGATCACTACAGTTTTGATCAATCAATGCTCTCAAGTAGGGAAACAGGCATTCTCTTGTTTATTCCATTTTATGGAAAGTTGGGCTGTTTTTTCCCTAAAGCGGAATTTTATAAAATCTATAAAAACGCTGAAATGCAGGATGGTACTGGCTTGCAGCTTTTGGCACCAATACTGTACCCACATTTGCAGGGAAATTTTGTTTCCCCGCACCCCGAACCCCACCGCAATGAAAACATATGCTTCCCTGCTCTTCCTGACGCTGTACTCGTTCAGCGTACAAGCACAGAGAAATTGCCATTCCGTGGAGTATAGCAGGAAACTGGCTGCAGAAAATCCTCAGGCGGCCACTTCGATCCTGAACGCTGAGGAAAGGGTCAACGCATATCTTTCGGCAGGTACCCACCTGCTTTCCCGCGATACTTCGGCCAATGAACTGATCACCATTCCGGTCGTTGTTCATGTGTTGTACAATATGCC
>JBIIDU010000217.1:0-4247 GCA_044238165.1 Ferruginibacter sp.
ACCCGCCTGAAAACATTGCTTGCCGACACGCCGGACGATAGTTTTTTATTGCATGCCCTTGCGCTGGAACACGTCAAACTGGGTGAAGATGCTGCTGCCCGCATATTGTTCGAGCAATTGCTGGCTGCCAATCCCTCCTACGTGGGTTCCTATTATCATCTGGCCAAACTGCTGGAGCGATGCGAAATGTATGTTGAGGCGGCAAAAGTTTATGCGCAGGGGTTGGAAAAGGCGCTCCATGGCAACGACAGGCATGCAGCCTCTGAACTCCGGCAGGCGATGGAAGAACTGGAAGACCGCTGATCATCCGGAATACTGGTTTTTATACTGTCAGCTCATTTCAAACTCAGGACATTCAGGAAAATTCCTGCAAATCCGGGAAGGGAGTTATACAGGTAGGCTGGTTGTCGTATTTTTAGGGCACGGAACAGGCGATTACTGTTCTGCCGATTTCATGGGACATCCATTCGCGGTCGCTTTGCAATCGGATAATAAGGAATGTTATGTATGAACTTGTTTACTATTCGATAGCCGAACCCGATTTCTCGGAACCCGATATATTGCAGATGCTTAACGCATCGGTAGATCGGAACCGTCGGGTAGGTATAACCGGTTGCCTTCTCTACCATAAAGGGGTATTTGTTCAGTTGTTGGAGGGGGAAAAAGCCAAGGTACAGTCGCTCTTTGAGAAAATTGCTGCTGACGCCCGGCACAATCATGTCACCTTGCTCGCTTCCGCCGAAAAAGAAAGTCGGATTTTCAATGACTGGAATATGGCTTTCATACCCCTGAATGAGGATGAGGCCGCCGCTCTTTCCCGTCAGCTTGGCCGGAGTTCGGGCATCTCTTTCATCGATGAAAGCTCGCCGCTCTATCAGTTGAAGCGGCAAGATGCCACCCATGTGATGTGGGTTTTTAACACCTTTTCACAGGAGCTGCTGGCTTCCTGATTTCATTTTCCGGCGTTGCCGGACGAATCAAGCGCTCATCGAATCAAGCCCATGCAGAAAACAGCTCTGGAGAATTTGAAGAAAGATTTGAAAGGAGAGTTCTCCACTTCCGATGCCATGCGCAGGCTTTATGCCACCGATGCTTCCGCATACCGCGAAATACCCCTTGCCGTAGCCATACCGGAAAATCTGGACGATATACAAAAGCTGATTGCTTTTGCCCGGAATCAGGGCACTTCTCTCATTCCTCGTGCCGCCGGAACCTCGCTCGCCGGCCAGGTGGTGGGCAACGGTATTGTGGTGGATATCTCTAAAAATTTTACCGCCATACTTGAGCTGAATCTCGCTGAAAAATGGGTGCGCGTGCAGCCCGGTGTTATCCGCGACGAACTGAATCTTTTTCTCAAGCCGCACGGGCTTTTTTTCGGCCCGGAAACTTCTACCGCCAACCGTGCCATGATCGGCGGAATGGTCGGCAACAACAGTTGTGGCAGTAATTCCGTGCTCTACCGCAGCACACGTGAGCACCTGATCGAGGTGAGGGCCCTGCTCAGCGACGGCAGTGAGGCTGTTTTCGGTCCGCTTGACCTGGAGGCGTTCGATGCCAAATGTGACGGCAAAACGCTGGAAGCTTCCATCTACCGGAATATGCGCAGCATGCTGGGCGATTACCGGAACCAGGAGCAGATTAGGGCTCATTACCCCAGGCCCGGTGTGGAAAGAAGGAACACCGGCTACGCGCTCGACCTGCTGATTGAAACCGCGCCCTTCTTGGCCGGTGGGGAACCTTTCAATTTCTGTAAACTGCTTGCCGGTTCTGAGGGAACGCTGGTCTTCATTACCGAAATCAAATTGAATCTGGTTCCTCTTCCGCCGCAGGAAACCGGATTGCTTTGTGTGCATTTCAACAGCATCGACGAAGCGCTTCGGGCCAACATCATCGCCATGCGTTTCCGGCCCGGAGCCAGCGAACTGATTGACCACTACATATTGGAATGCACAAAAAACAATATCGAACAGCGGGCCAACCGCTTTTTTGTACAGGGAGATCCCGGCGCTATTTTGGTGGTGGAGTTTTCACGCGACACCCGCGCCGAAATCGAGGCGGTTGCCCGTGAAGTCGAGGCTGCCATGCGGGAAGCCGCTTACGGGTATCATTTCCCGTTGTTGTTCGGAGCGGATACCAAAAAAATCTGGACGCTGCGTAAAGCGGGTCTCGGACTGCTCAGCAACCTGCCCGGCGATGAAAAAGCCGTTCCCGTCATTGAAGACACGGCGGTGGAAGTGGCCGACCTGCCCGACTATATAGCCGAATTCAACCAGATATTGCATCGCTACGGCCTCAGCGCTGTGCATTACGCCCATGCCGGAAGCGGTGAACTCCACCTGCGGCCGATCATCAACCTGAAAACGGAGGAGGGCAACCGTCTCTTCAAAACCATTGCCGCTGAAATTGCGACCCTGGTGAAAAAATACGGCGGTTCACTCAGCGGTGAACATGGCGACGGTCGGCTTCGGGGTGAGTTCATTCCGCAGATGATCGGTGAGCACAATTACCGATTGTTGCAGGAAGTAAAAAAAATCTGGGATCCGCAACATATTTTCAACCCCGGAAAAATCGTCGATACGCCTCCGATGAATGAAATGCTGCGCTATACACCCGGGCAGCAAACACCTGCATTCAACACCGTTTTCCGGTTTCACCGGCAGGATATTTTGCAACATGCCGAACAGTGCAACGGCAGCGGCGACTGCAGGAAAACGCAGCTCAGCGGGGGTACGATGTGCCCTTCGTATATGGCCACGCGCAACGAGCAGGACACCACCCGGGCCCGGGCGAACATACTGCGGGAAATGCTTACCCGTTCGGAAAAGACCAACCGGTTCGACCATGCCGAAATAGCCGGGGTGATGGATCTTTGCCTTAGTTGCAAGGCATGCAAATCCGAATGTCCTTCGAATGTGGATGTCGCCAAGCTCAAGGCGGAATTCCTGCAGCAATATTATGACGCGAACGGAGTGCCTTTCCGAAGCCGCCTTATCGCCAACTTCAGCCGGGCTGCGAAGTGGGGTGCCCTCGCTCCCTCCCTTTATAATTTTGGCATGACGAATCCGGTTGCCGGGCGGTTGCTCCGGAAAATCAGCGGATTCGCCGAAAAGCGGTCTCTTCCGACACTCCCTGCGTTCACCCTGCGAAACTGGTATGCCGGTTATGCGCGGGGGCGTTTTGTTACCAATCCTTCAGATTCAAAGCGGCCTTCGGTTTACCTCTTCTGTGATGAGTTTACCAATTACCATGATGCCGAAATAGGGAGGAAGGCCATTGAATTGCTCGACCGACTGGGATACAATGTGATTGTTCCATATCATGAGGAAAGTGGTCGGACCTGGTTGAGCAAAGGACTGCTGCGAAAGGCAAAGGATATTGCCAACCGAAATATCACGATGCTGGCAGGGCTGGTTTCAGCGGAAGTGCCGCTGGTGGGCATCGAGCCCTCGGCCATCCTGAGTTTCCGCGACGAGTACCCCGATCTGGCTTCTGAAGAACTGCTGGAAAAAGCAAAGCATCTGGCCGGGCATTCGTTTATGATCGAAGAGTTCCTTGCTGCGGAAACTGCAAAGGGTAGGATAAGCCCGCGTTCATTTACCGAAGCGCCTCTTGCCATCAAGCTGCACGGTCATTGTTATCAGAAGGCGCTTACCGGTTTGGGCAATGTGGTGAAATCGCTTTCCATTCCCAAGAATTATCACGTCGATATCATTCCCTCCGGCTGTTGTGGCATGGCCGGTTCCTTCGGCTATGAAAAGGAACATTATGAAGTCAGTATGAAAATCGGAGAACTGGTCTTGTTTCCTGCCGTGCGTGCCTTGTCGCCAGAAACCGTGGTGGTGGCGCCGGGAACCAGTTGCCGCCATCAGGTGAAAGATGGTACGGGCCGAAAGGCCCTGCATCCGGTGGAAGTGCTGTATGCGGCGCTTCTCAAAAAATAATCAGTCTATGTGTGTGCTTGCAAGGTTGTTCAACGTTCGATTGTTCAACGGTTCAGGGTTTGCTTCGTAGCATTTTTTGGGCTCTCCGCCTTGGTTCGTGGCTCACGAACCATCAGAGTTGGCAAAATGTTGTTTCACGCAAAGGCCGCCAAGGAATACACGCGAAGATCGCAAAGGAGAGTAGGGAAGTGGCAGACAATTCCGATAAGCGGCTTTTATCAGCGAGAACAAAATCCTATAATCTTAAAATCCTGTGAATCCTGATTCAGACAAATTCCTTTTCACGCAAAGGCCGCCAAGGAATAC
>JBIIDU010000218.1:0-4229 GCA_044238165.1 Ferruginibacter sp.
ACTTAAAGCAAACAACCTCATATGCAATTATCTATCGACGAAACTTCAGCAAGCCGGCTGCTCGATGAGTTAAAAGTGGCCAATCAACGCTTTCAGCAGACTTATCCCGGCGACAAGCCCGACCGGCAACCCGTTCATACCGTTTACGGGGGTGCCAACCTTTTCAAGAGCGACACTACGGTACGCATGGGTGAAACTGCATTGCGCAGCCTGAAAAACTATGCTCCGCATTTCGCCGAACTCGCACGGGTATTGAAACTGGAGGGCTGGCAGCATCTTCCGGTACTTGAAAAAGATATCCGGCAACTGTCCGACAAACTTGCGGCGATGCCCGATGCCGAACGAAGAAAAGAAATTGCCTGGCTTTCCTATACGGTTTATGAAAAAATGGTTCGTAAGCTGGAGACCGAGGCCGTGGAGGATTTCCGTATCGATTTTGAAGACGGATTTGGCAACCGGCCCAATGAGGAAGAGGATGCTACTGCGGTAAACGCAGCACGTGAGGTGGCCATCGGCATGAAAAACAAAACTCTTTCGCCCTTCATCGGTATCCGCATCAAGCCCTTTACCGAAGACCTCAAAGGCCGTGCCGTGAGAACGCTGGACCTTTTCCTCACCACGCTGCTGCAGGAAACGGGGGGAAGGCTGCCCGACAATTTTGTTGTCATGCTGCCGAAAGTCACTATCCCAGAACAAGTGCAGACCCTGGTCCGTTTTTTCGAAATCATTGAAGCCCGGCACGGAATGGCTCCGGGCTCCCTGCGCATGGAAACCATGGTGGAAGCTACCCAGATCGTCATGGATGAGGAAGGCCGCAATCCGCTGATGCGCATCGTACGTGCCGGAGAGGGAAGGTTGATTGCTGCGCATTTCGGCACTTATGATTACACCGCTTCCTGTGGCATAACAGCCAAATACCAGACCATGGCCCATGCGGTTTGCGATTTTGCACACCATATGACCAAGGTGGCGCTGGGCAACACCGGTATTTTTTTGAGCGACGGAGCCACCAATGTGATGCCTATTGGTCCGCACCGGGGTGATACCCTCTCGTATGAACAACTGCGCGAAAACCGCGAAGTGGTGCACAAAGCCTGGCAAACGGGGTTCGGACATACGATGCATTCGCTGATCAACGGCCTCTATCAGGGCTGGGACCTGAATCCGGCGCAGTTGCCCATGCGTTATGCCGCCACCTACAATTTTTTCCTGAGCAGTTATGCGGATGCGGCCCACAGGCTCAAGACATTTGTGGAACGTGCTGCAATTTCTACCCTTACCGGCGATATATTTGACGACGCCGCTACGGGACAGGGCCTTTTGAATTTTTTCCTGAAAGCGCTCAATTGTGGCGCTATCAGCGAGGAGGAGGTGCTGGTTACCGGGCTTACGCTCGATGAAGTGCGGACGAGATCATTTTACCGCATTCTGGAGGGCAGGAGGCGCCGGGGTTAATCGATAGCTGTTGTTATTAGAAACAGCCGGGGCTGAAAAAAGCGATACCTGTTAAATTATTTGTTCACTTATTTGGGTGGTTCAAATGCGATAACTTTACCCGTCCAAATATCAAAGAACTGGCACATTGCCGGGCCCGGATGGAGATTAACATTATGCGCGCAACTTCAATAGCATTTTTTTTCTTATTCCTCTCTTATGGGAGCAGATGCCAGACCACCCTTAAGACAGATACGACCACGTATGGCAATGTCACGCTGATCCGCGACAGTCGTATCAGCGAACTGGCCAAAGTGGAAGCAGGATTCAACGCGGCAATGGTCAAAGCGCCACGTTCCGGCAAGGGATACCGGCTACAGTTGTTGAATACTACCGACCGCGAGATGGCCATGCGCCTGCGTTCGCAATTGCTGCAGCGGTATCCCGACCAGAAAGTGTACATGAGTTTCCAGCCCCCTTATATCAAGCTCAAATTCGGCAACTTCGTTGACAAGGACGAAGCCAACCAGTTCAAGAAGGATATTTTGGGCAGCAAACTGGTTGCTGGAAACATATACCTGCTTCCTGAAACTGTTGAACTCAAACCCGAGAAGAACGAACAGGAACAGAAGAACTGACTTGTTTGATGGTTTCGTTCACTCCGGATCATACCTGCTTCACCCATGAATGAAAAATTAGTTCATCAGATTGCAGCCCTCGCCTCATCGTATGCACCGGCGTTTGTGGCTGTGCGCCGCCATATCCATGCCCATCCCGAACTGAGTTTTGAGGAGACGGAAACCTCCCGCTTCATACAGGAGCAACTGAAATCATTCGGTATTCCTTTTGAAGTCAAGGGAGGAACCGGTGTGATTGGCACCATTGCGGGTTCGCATCCGGATAAGCGGCTGGTGGCGCTCCGTGCGGATATCGACGCGCTGCCTATCGAAGAAGCGAACGATGTGCCTTACCGTTCCACGCGGCCCGGTATGATGCATGCCTGCGGTCATGATGTACATACGGCCTGCCTGCTGGGCGCTGCCCGCATCCTGCAGGAATTGCGTGCACACTGGGAAGGAACAGTCCGGCTTATTTTCCAGCCCGGAGAAGAAAAAAATCCCGGTGGTGCCAGCATACTGATCCGCGAGGGCGTATTGGAAAATCCGGTACCCGATGCCATATACGGGCTGCATGTGCATCCCGGACTACGCGCAGGTAAATTGAGTTTCCGCAGCGGAATGGTCATGGCCAGCGCCGATGAACTGCACATCGGCATTAAGGCCAAAGGTGGCCATGCCGCTTCACCGCAGGTGACAGCCGACGCCATTCTTGCAGGAGCGCAACTGGTGGTGAACCTGCAACAAATTATCAGTCGGAACAATGATCCTTTTAATCCGAGCGTATTGTCAATTACCGCGTTCAATGGAGGTAACACCACCAATGTGTTGCCCTCCACCGTGCAGTTGATGGGCACTTTCCGCGCTATGAATGAAGACTGGCGCTTCCGGGCGCACGAACTGATCCGAAAACAGGCTGCAGCCATCGCTTCCGGCATGGGCGTGGAGATTGATCTGCGCATCGATATCGGATATCCCTGCGTGGTGAATGACGAGACAGTCACCAGCGCTGCGGCTGAAAGAGCAAGGCTCCTCGTGGGTAAGGGAAATGTGAGTGTGACCGAACTCCGAATGGGTGCTGAAGACTTCGCTTTTTATACCCATAAAGTGCCGGGCTGTTTTTTCCGTCTGGGGGTGGGCAATCCCGAAAACGGAATCAGCGACGGGGTGCATACGCCCACTTTCAATATCGATGAGGCTGCCATAGAAACTGGGATGGGGGCGATGGCACTGATGGGTGCAGGTCAATAGCTTTCGGGATGCTCCCTGCTTTCATAAAAAATGAACCTGACAATACCAATGGATAATAGGGATATCGATTATTTCGTGGAGGGCATGCAACTGCAACCCCATCCCGAAGGGGGCTTCTATCGGGAGGTGTACCGTTCAGAGGGGGTGATTCCGCAATCGGCACTTCCGGAAAAGTTTACCGGTTCCCGGGCTTATGCAACCGGTATTTACTTTCTGATCAGTCAAAACAATTTCTCCGCTTTTCACCGCATCTCATCCGATGAATTATGGCATTTTTATACCGGAGGCGCGTTGCAGGTGCATGTCATTCATACGGATGGCCGCTACGAACTGATCCGGCTGGGCAACCGCATTCACGAAGGAGAGGTATTTCAGGCGATGGTACCTGCCGGAGCCTGGTTTGCATCGGAATGCGCACCCGGTGTGGATTTCTCGCTGGTGGGTTGCACGGTGGCGCCCGGTTTCGATTTCAGTGATTTCGAACTGGCAAAGGCGGAACTCCTTTCGGGGCAATTTCCAGCTCAGGGGGAATTGATTCGAAGATTGTGCAGGGGTTGACGGGTAATGATGATGATGATGTCCATTGTTTTCAACATAAATAAATAGCTGTATGCGATCCCTTGCCACCTCCTGTTTTTTTACGCTTCTTTACTGCCTGCTTATGAATGAGACCTCCGCACAACTGAAATATCCTGCCACCCGCAAAGTCACGCAGGTGGATAATTATTTTGGCACGGTTGTCAGTGATCCTTACCGATGGCTTGAGGACGACAACAGCAACGAAACCGCCGAATGGGTTCGGGAACAGAACAAGCTTACCCGCAGCTATCTCGACGCCATTTCTTTTCGGAAAAAAGTGCATGAACGGCTTACAGCCATGTGGAACTACACCCGGTTCAGTTCGCCGTTCAAGCAGGGCCGTTATTA
>JBIIDU010000219.1:0-4213 GCA_044238165.1 Ferruginibacter sp.
AAGTTCGGCAAGAAACCGATGCATTTTTTCGGACTCTGGGGCAGTGTGGTTTTCTTCATCGGTATCTGCATCTGGATCTTCCTTTTCATGCAGAAAATATTTTTCGATGTATTCAGCATGACCGACCGGCCGCTGTTTTATGTGGGGCTGATTTCACTGGTGCTTGGCACCCAGTTGTTCCTGGCCGGCTTTCTGGGAGAGATGATAGCCCGCAGTTCGGGCGACAGAAATTTCTATCTCATCGATAAGCGTGTGGGCCGCTGAATTTTTCCCGATACCGCCAAATCCTTCGAACATTGAGTTTATCAGTTGTCATCATCGGTCCCGCACATCCCCTCCGCGGTGGACTGGCCTCTTACAATGAGCGCCTGGCCCGGGCATTCATGGCACAAGGCCACCAAACATCCATTTATACTTTCTCCCTGCAATACCCCGGCTTCCTGTTTCCGGGCACCACACAATATGCTTCAGGGCCTCCGCCTGAAGACCTGAAGATCCGGGTATGCATCAACTCGGTAAATCCCATAAACTGGATCCGCACAGGAAAACTGCTGGCCCGTGAAAAGCCCGACATCATCGTGGTGCGTTACTGGCTTCCGTTCATGGGGCCCTGTTTGGGCACCCTGCTCCGAAAGGTCAAAAAGAACAGGCATACCCGCATCGTATGCATCGCAGACAATATCATCCCGCACGAAAAAAGGCCGGGCGACGGAACCTTCACCCGCTATTTCCTGAAAGCCGTCGATGCCTGCATCACCATGAGCGAAAAAGTGCTGGGGGATCTGAAAGCGATGGCGCCCCAAATGCCCGCCCGTTTTGTACCCCACCCCCTTTACGACAATTTCGGAGCCATCGTTCCGAAATCGGATGCGCGTAGAATGCTGGGCATAACCGAACAGTTTCCCATGCTGCTTTTCTTCGGCTTCATCCGGAAATACAAGGGGCTGGACCTTCTTTTCGAAGCCATCCGCATTGTGAAAGAAAAATACCAACAACCCTTCAAACTTCTTGTGGCCGGTGAATATTACGAAGACAGCCGCCCTTACACCGAACAGGTTGAGAAATTGGGTATCGCCGACTGCCTGATACTGAGAACCGATTTCATTCCCGACAATGAAGTCAGGTATTATCTCTGCGCGGCCGATATGGTAGTGCAACCTTATCGCAGCGCTACCCAAAGCGGTGTAACACCCCTGGCCTATCACTTCGAAATACCCATGATTGTTACCAATGTGGGCGGCCTGCCCGACCTGGTGCCCGACGGGAAAGTGGGCTTGGTGGCCGAACCCGAACCGGAAGCAATTGCCGAAAAAATTCTGGACTGGCTACACAACGGTTCCGACAGGTTTCTGCCCGCGCTGCGGACCGAAAAGTTGAAATACAGTTGGGACAATATTACCGGAGCCGTGATTGAACTCGCTGAACAAGGCGGAGTTTCTGAAACGCAATAATTTTCAGTTTACCCCCTCCCGCTTATTCGGTGCAAAAAAACTATTTTGCACACATGATTTACCGAAGCAAGGCGCCGCTCCGCATTGGACTGGCCGGAGGAGGTACTGATGTGAGTCCGTACAGCGACACCTTCGGCGGAGCCATCCTGAATGCGACCATCTCGCTTTCGGCCTATGCCAGCATCGAGCCGCTGGACGAAGACCGACTGGTATTTACGGCGCTGGACAGAAAAGAAGTTGAAGCTCATCCTGTAAGTTCCGAACTTCCGGTGAACGGCACCCTTGACCTGCTTAAAGGGGTCTACAACCGGATACAAAAAAATTATCCTTTCACGCCCACAGGCCTGAAAATAAGCACCTATGTGGATGCCCCGGCGGGTTCCGGATTAGGTACTTCCTCCACCCTTGTGGTGGCCATCATCGGGGCATTCGCCGAAATGCTCAAACTTCCGTTGGGTGATTACGATATCGCACACCTGGCATACACCATTGAACGCGAGGACCTGGCGCTTGCCGGAGGAAAACAAGACCAGTACGCCGCCACATTCGGCGGAGTAAACTTTATGGAATTTTATTCGGGCGATAAGGTGATTGTGAATCCGCTGCGCATCCGCCCTGAATACATGTATGAGCTTGGCAACAACCTGTTACTCTACTTCACCGACACCTCAAGGGAAAGCGCATCCATTATCCGCGAGCAGGTGCGTAATGTGAAAGACAGGAACGAGAAGAGTATCGAAGCCATGCACCAGCTCAAGGAACAAGCCCGGATGATGAAAGAGGCGCTGCTCAGGGGGCAGCTCAACGAATTCGGATCGATTCTCGACTTCGGCTTCCGCCAGAAAAGGAACATGGCTGAAAATATCAGCAACTCCCGCATCGAGTCCATCTATGACCTGGCAATCCGATCTGGCGCCACGGGTGGAAAAATAAGCGGAGCGGGCGGTGGCGGATTCATGGTCTTCTACTGCCCGCGCAACACCCGTTTCGCCGTGGCCGAAAGCCTGCTCCGAAACGGTGGAGCAATAAAAAATTATTCCTTCACGCAGGAGGGGCTGACCACATGGACCGCCGCATGATGGAACATAACCACACAACCATGAAAGAGATCATCCGCCGGCGCATCCGGGATTCCATTTCCGCAAAGCAGGAAATGCTGCAGCAGGAAGAGGCCATCGATACCCTCGAAACCTGTGCACAACTGCTCACTGCAGCTTTCCGGAACGGCAACCGGGTATTCTTCTGCGGAAACGGTGGAAGTGCTGCCGATGCCCAGCATCTTGCAGCCGAATTCAGCGGACGCTTCTACCTGAACCGCCCAGCATTGCCGGCCGAAGCGTTGCACTGCAACAGTTCTTACCTCACCGCAGTTGCCAATGACTACGGTTACGACCATGTATACGCAAGAATCATAGAAGGAACCGGCCGTGCGGGTGATGTGCTCATTGGACTGAGCACTTCCGGAAACAGCCCCAACATCTGCCTGGCATTGAAAGCTGCCAACGAAAAGAAGATGATTACAATCGGGTTTACCGGAGCAAGCGGAGGCAATATGAAACCGCTCTGCCAATTCCTGCTTCAGGCGCCCACGTCCGATACGCCCCGCATACAGGAATGCCATATGCTCGCCGGACATATTCTATGTGAGCTCACCGAAAAACTATTTTTTGAAACTTCGGAACAATGACCAGACGGTTTTTTTTTCATAATCAGCCCTATTGAGCAACAAAAACAATAGCCCTCAAGTTCCGGAAAATATGCCAACCGGTTTAACCGCCATCATTCTGGCGGGTGGCCTGGGCACACGGCTGCGCAGCGCTGTTGCCGAGGTTCCGAAATGCCTGGCACCTGTTGCGGGGAAACCGTTCCTGGCTCATGTAATCGCGCATCTGGAGCGTTGCGGTGTAACGAGCCTTGTCATCGCCGCAGGGTACAGGCATGAATTGGTGAAGGAATTCATCGAGGGAACTTATCCCGGTCTTGATATACGGATCCATGTAGAGCGGGACCTCCTCGGTACCGGAGGTGCGATACGGGAATGTTGCCGGTTGACGGAAAGCAAGCATGTGCTGGTGGTGAACGGCGACACCCTGTTCCGTTTCAAAACCTTATCCCTGCTGAACCTCCACCGTATGCATGATGCCGACTGCACTATCTGTCTCAAGCCAATGCAAAATTTCGACCGCTACGGATCTGTCGCCCTTGATACGGACGGAAGAATAACCCGTTTCAGTGAAAAAAGCTTTTGCGAGCGTGGACTGATCAATGCCGGTGTGTACTGCCTCGACAGGGAAAAGTTTTGCCGGATGGCTTTTCCGGATAAATTCTCTTTTGAGCAGGATTACCTCTCCGCACACATACGCGACAAAGCGTTTTTCGGAGATGTGCAAGACGCTTACTTCATAGACATCGGCATCCCCGAGGACTATGCAAGAGCCAACATCGAACTTATAAAGAACCATGACCGGCCTGAACAATCTTAAAGACAAGGGAATGAATGTAAAAAACCGCTCCCTCTTTCTCGACCGGGACGGCGTCATCAATATTCATAAAGAGGGAGGCTATATCCTGCATCCGGATGAGTTTGTATTCTGCGAAGGGGTACCTGAAGCAATGGCGATAATGGCCCGCTATTTCCGTTATATATTCATAGTGACCAACCAACGCGGAATCGGCAAGGGCCTCATGACTGTTGAAGACCTGAAGGAAATCCATAAAAAAATGGAGTCGGGTATCAACAAGGCCGGGGGCAGGATCGACGG
>JBIIDU010000034.1:0-14707 GCA_044238165.1 Ferruginibacter sp.
TCTGCACATCCCGTCGGCTGCGCCGCCGCACTTGAAACCATTGCGGTCTATGAAGACGAAGGGCTGATTGAAAATGCTGCCGCCATGGGAACCTATGTTGAAGAACAGGTGGAATTGATGAAAGCCAAGCACACGAGCATCGGCGATTTCAGGAATACGGGTCTTCTGGGCTGCATCGAGCTGGTCAAAAACCGGCAGACCCGCGAGCCGATGGCGCCCTTCAACGCCACTGCTACGGAAATGACGGTGATGAACCAGGTGGCCGCAAAAATCCGCGAGCTGGGCATGTACACCTTTGTACGCTGGAACTATATCTTCATCGCACCGCCGCTCTGCATCACCCGCGAGCAGGTCGACGAGGGGCTGGCCATCATCAGCGAAGCCATAGCGATCGCCGATGCGCATATGGTCTGAAACTGTTCATAAAAAATTTGCTTTATGATGGATCAGCAGTCATCCGCTTCGCTCATCAACGAAGACCTGGCTCCGGTAAAACCGGCCGACCGTACCTGGGGCGTATGGAATTATGCTGCGCTCTGGATCAGCATGAGCCTCTGCATTCCCACCTACATGCTGGCGAGTTCGCTGATTGAAGGCGGAATGAACTGGTGGCAGGCCATCCTCACCATCTTTCTCGGAAACTGTGTAGTGCTGGTTCCCATGCTGCTCAACGGCCATGCGGGCGCGCGTTACGGTATACCCTTTCCCGTTTTCGTGCGCGCAAGTTTCGGTACGAAAGGCGCCAACATACCTGCCCTGTTGCGGGCCATCGTTGCCTGCGGATGGTTCGGTATTCAAACCTGGATCGGCGGCGCTTCCATCTACAACCTGCTCCGGGCCTGGTGGCCCTCCCTGCCTGAAGCCGACACCCAGTCATTGTTTCCGCAGCCGTTGCCCATGCTCTGCTTTTTGCTGTTCTGGCTGCTCAACATGTTTGTCATTTACAAGGGAGTCGATAGTATCCGGAAGTTGCTGGTGTTCAAAGCGTTTTTTCTTCCGGTAGCGGCCCTTGCCCTTCTTATATGGGCCATCGTTGCAGCCAAAGGTCTCGGGCCCATCCTGTCGCAGCCTTCCCGCTTCACTACTTCTGCCGACTTCTGGGCTTATTTCTTTCCCGCACTCACGGGTATGGTGGGCTTCTGGGCCACACTTTCACTCAATATTCCCGACTTCACCCGCTATGCCCGGTCACAACGCGCACAGGTAACCGGTCAGGTCATCGGTCTGCCGCCCGCCATGACCTTCTTCGCATTTGTTGGCGTTATTGTGACCTCGTCTACCGCCATCATTTACGGGCATACGGAGTGGGACATCGTCAAACTGGCCGGAAAGTTCGATAGCAAACTGATGGTCTCCGTCGCCATGATCGGTATCGTCATTTCCACGCTTGCCACCAACATCGCCGCCAACATCGTAAGCCCGGCCAATGACTTCTCCAATCTGGCGCCATCCAAAATCAGTTTCCGTCTGGGCGGTTACATCACCGGAATCATCGGCGTGCTTATCTTTCCGTGGAAATTGATTGCCGATCCCAGCGGTTACATTTTTACCTGGCTGATCGCTTACTCCAGTTTGCTGGGGCCGGTCGGTGGCATCGTGATTGCCGATTACTATTTCATCCGGAAAAAAGTATTGTCGCTCGGCGACCTGTACAATGAACGGGGCTGCTATCGATACAATGCCGGTTACAATGTCAGCGCCCTGATTGCCCTGGTTGCGGGGATCCTTCCCTGCATACCGGGTTTTCTCTTACAGGTCGGCGCGGTGGGGCCCGATGCTTTTCCGCAGTTCATCACCGGATTGTACCACTATGCCTGGTTTGTGGGATTTGCGGTGAGCGCAATTGTGTACTATATTGCAATGAGCGGTCGGAGGAGTTAGCGGCCTGAAAGTTTCATAAGTAAAAACCCTGTTCCAATGAGTGTCCTTATCAAAAATGGCCGCATCATTACTGCCGATGCCGATTTCAATGGTGACATCTACATTGAGGGCGAACAGGTAAAAGCCATGGGTTCGAGTCTGTCCATGCAGGCCGACGAAGTCATTGATGCTGCCGGCAAACTGTTGATGCCGGGCGGTATCGATCCGCATGTGCATCTCGACATGCCCTTCATGGGCACATCCAGCAGCGACAGTTATGAAACGGGTACCCGTGCAGCCCTGTTTGGAGGAACCACCATGGTGATAGATTTTATCCTGCAGAAACAAGGCAACTCCCTGCAATCGGCACTGGACGAATGGAAGGGGCGCAGCAACGGAAACTGCTTGGGGGACTATAGCTTCCACATGGCCGTCACCGACTACAACGACGACACCCGCAAAGAGATTCGCAGGATGGTGGATGAAGAGGGCATCACCTCCTTCAAGACCTTCATGGCCTACAAGGGAGCCCTGATGATCAACGACCGGCAAATGGTGGGGCTGATGGAGGAAGTGAAAGCCTGCGGCGGGATGATCAATGTGCACGCCACCAATGGCGATATGATCGATTATCTGGTGGCCAAGTTCAGGGCCGAGGGAAACCGAGCGCCGTTATACCACTATCTTTCTCAACCCGAAATAACCGAATCGGAGGCATCGGGCCGGTTTGCGGATATGGCTTCCTATACAGGCTGTCCCGGTTATGTGGTGCACCTTACCTGCGAAGGCGCCCTTAACGCCGTCCGCAATGCCAACCGTCGCAACCAGCATGTGTTTGTGGAAACATGCATCCAATACCTCACCCTCGATGCTTCATTATACGAGCGCGATTTCGAAGGGGCGAAATGGGTAATGAGCCCGCCCCTCCGGCAGAAGAAAGACCAGGAGTCGCTGTGGGCGGGCATCAACCAGGGCTCGGTTCAGGTGGTGGCTACCGATCATTGTCCCTTCCGCTGGGAGCAGAAGCTCATGGGCAAGGACGATTTCAGCAAAATACCCAACGGCCATCCGGCCATTGAAAACCGGATGGAATTGCTGTTCAGCGAAGGAGTGAACAAGGGTAGAATCACACTCAACCGTTTTGTGGAAGTATCCTCCACCAATGCGGCAAAAATTTTCGGGATGTTTCCGAAGAAGGGTACGATTGCGCCGGGCAGCGACGCGGACATCATCATCCTCGATCCGGAAAAGAAACACACCATTTCGGCGAAGACGCATCATATGAATGTCGATTACAGCGCTTACGAAGGGTGGGAGCTTACCGGAAAAATCGAAACTGTGCTGCTGCGCGGAAAAAAGGCCGTAGATCAGAACCGTTGCCTGCTTGAAAAAGGGTACGGGAAATACATTCACCGTAAAAAACTGCAGTCGAGAATATGACAGCCGGCTCGTGTAATTGTCCATCCGTCAAAAAAACCGCCGATGTCTGAAAAGCTCACTGATGCTGAGCTCCGTTCAGCGCCGCGGAAGCCAGTTGCCGGAATGTTCGGCATGCTGCGCAGGAGGCTCTGGGATTTCATCATGCTTTTTCTTGCTGTGGTTGCCGGTTTCTTTGCCGATAGTTTCCGCGAAAGCCTGAACGACCGGAAGAGCGGAAAGGTGTATCTGGAAGCGATGGTGCAGGACCTGCAGTACGATACGGCCCTGATTCGCGAAAACATTGAACGGATACAAGAGAAAATACCTTACTTCGATTCGGTACTGTATTTTCTGAAACATCCCGGACAATACGGATACCGGATTCCCCAGCGCATCTATATGCCCACCTATTCCGAACATATCTTTCAGCCCATGCAGGCCACCTACCAGCAGATGAAATACACCGGCAAGTTGCGGCTGATTCCAGACCTTGATGTGCTCGACAGCCTGATGGATTATCACGAAAATGTGCTGGGCGATATCAAAAACAACACCGGTCTGGTTCGTGATTATTATAAAAGATATATCAGCGAGCAGGAGCACTACTTCGATCTGGAGCCGTTCAACGATTACCTGAACAACGAATCGAAGAAACGCAACCCGATTGCCGGCAGTAATTATGCCTTGACCCTCGTCAACCGCGACCCGGCCAAACTGCTGGTATTGCGAAACCTGGTCGTGAGCACCAAGGCCTCCGAACTGGAATACATCCATACGCTGGACGGCTTGAGCGCGGAAGCGATCCGGCTGATCCGTTTCATCCGCAAAAATCATCCGGAACGGGAATAGTCAAACTGAAAAACAGCACGATGGCACGAATAATAAAATCAGGATTGATTCAGATGAGCCTTCCGCTTTCAGAGGGCCAGGGAAGCATTGAAGAGATCAAGCAGGCCATGTTTCAGAAACATGTTCCGCTGATTGAAGCCGCAGGCGCGCAGGGGGTGCAGATACTTTGTTTCCAGGAAATTTTCAACACGCCGTATTTCTGCCCCGGTCAGGATGCCCGTTGGTACGCCTCCGCCGAGGCGGTACCCGGCCCTACTACAGAATTGCTTTCGGCCTATGCGAAGAAATATGCGATGGTGATCATTGCCCCGCTTTATGAGAAGGAACAGTCGGGCGTATTGTACAACACCGCAGCCGTGATCGATGCCGACGGAACCTATCTGGGCAAATACCGGAAGAACCATATACCGCATACCGGCGGTTTCTGGGAAAAGTTTTTTTTCAAGCCCGGCAACCTCGGCTATCCTGTTTTTCAGACACGCTATGCCAAAGTGGGTGTCTATATCTGCTATGACCGACATTTTCCCGATGGCGCCCGTTGCCTGGGTTTGAACGGCGCCGAAATCGTGTACAACCCTTCCGCTACCACGGTGGGTCAGTCGCAATACCTCTGGAAGCTGGAGCAGCCTGCACATGCCGTGGCCAACGGATATTTCATGGGCTGTATCAACCGGGTAGGCACCGAGACTCCCTGGAACCTGGGCAGGTTTTACGGAACCAGTTATTTCGTCGATCCCCGCGGGCAGATTTTCGCATGTGCTTCGGAAGACAAAGACGAATTGCTGGTGGCGGAATTCGATCTCGACCTCATTGACGAAGTGCGCAGCAAATGGCAGTTCTTCCGCGACCGGCGGCCCGAAACCTACGGAAAGATCGTAGAACCTTGATGAAACCTGAATTGTATCAAACCAATAAACTGTAATGATGATTGCCAGCAACCGACTTTCCAAAGAAGACTACGAAAAGAACTTCAGCGATATCCATCCGCCCTTTGAAACGCCCGATGCGGCTTTGGTGGATGCCAACCGTTGCCTGTTCTGTTACGATGCTCCCTGTACCAAAAGCTGCCCTACCGGCATCGATGTGCCCAAGTTCATCAAGCAGATCACCACCGACAACATCAAGGGAAGCGCACATACTATTTTCAATTCGAACATCATGGGGGCCGGATGCAGCAAGGTTTGTCCGGTCGAAAAGCTATGCGAAGGCTCCTGCGTATACAACCTGATGCACGAAGACCCCATACCCATCGCCAAACTGCAGCGCTACAGCACCGAAATGGCCATGGCTAAAAACTGGCAGCTCTTCACCCGCAAACCTGCCACCGGGAAGAAAGTCGCCATTGTGGGCGCCGGCCCCGCCGGATTGAGTTGTGCACATGTGCTGAGCCGCGAGGGAATCGATGTCACCATTTACGAGAAGGAGAGCAAGGGTGGAGGATTGATGACGTATGGCATTGCCGCCTACAAGGTGACACCGCAGTTCTGTGAAGATGAGGTCAATTACATCACGGCCATCGGAGGCATCGAAATAAAATACAACCAGGAACTGGGGAAAGATGTCACACTTGCCGGATTGCAGTCGGAATATGATGCTGTTTACCTCGCGATCGGCGTAGGCCTCGCACGTCGGCTCGATATTCCCGGAGAAGAACTGGAAGGCGTGGTGGATGCCATCAGTTTCATTTATGATATCCGCGAAAAAGGATTCGACAAAGTACCGGTCGGCGACCGCGTAGCGGTAATCGGTATGGGTATGACGGCCATTGATGCGGCTACACAGGCCCGGCGCCTCGGTGCCCGTCAGGTGACACTTATTTATCGGCGTACTGAAAAAGAAAAACCCTGCACCCAGGTGGAACTCGACATTGCCTTGCTGGATGCCTGTGAAGTCATCTGGCTGGCCGCTCCGAAGGAGGTGATTGGCGAAAACGGCAAGGTGAAGGCCCTGGTATGCAGCGAAATGAAACTGGGAGAGCCCGATGCCAGCGGCCGGCGATCCCCGGTAGATACGGGAAAGACCTTTACCCTGGAAGTCGACATGGTCATCAAGGCTGCCGGTCAGATGCCTTTCGAGCAAATTGTGGCTCAGGGTGGACTGAAGCATCAGGGCGGAAAAATCACGGTCACGGAAAATGCAGTTTCAAACGTGGAGGGGGTATTCGCCGGAGGGGATGCGGTCAACGGAGGCAAGGAAGTTGTCGACGCCGTGCAAGCGGGAAAGGAAGGCGCAGGAGCCATTTTGAAATATCTTGGTAAATGAGGGGACGCTTGGTGTTAAATGATAAATGTTAAGTGTTGAATGGGGACGGAGAATCGTATTTTGGATTTGTCATTTGACTTTTCGTTGTCAGTGATTGAACTTTATAAGTCGCTGATCAACCACAAGGAGTTCATCATCTCAAAACAGTTGCTTAAAAGTGGAACATCAATTGGCGCCAATGTCGAAGAGGCCAATGCGGCTCAATCGAAGAAAGAATTCATCGCAAAAATGTCGATTGCTTCCAAAGAGGCCAGAGAAACCCGATACTGGCTAAGGTTGCTGGACAGAAGCAGATTGGTGGAGTTGAATTATGTTACTTATCTGGAATCCATTGAACAGATCATCCGAATCTTGACTAAAATAGTCAAGACCAGTCAGGAAAGCAGCTGAGTCTGTTCATTTAAAATTTAAAACCAAACATTTAAAATTTACCCCATGGCCGATATTTCATGTAATTTCCTTGGTATAAAATCCCCAAATCCTTTCTGGCTCGCTAGTGCGCCGCCTACCGATAAGAAGTACAACGTGCTCCGTGCCTTTGAGGCCGGCTGGGGCGGGGTTGTATGGAAAACGCTGGGCAGCCAGGTGAAGAATGTGTCGTCGCGCTATTCGGCGGTGAACTTCAACGGTACCCGCGTGATGGGCTTCAACAATATCGAGCTCATCAGCGATCGCCCGCTCGACATCAATCTGCGCGAAATCACCGAATGTGTGAAGTTGTTTCCCGACCGCGCCATGATCGTGTCGCTGATGGCCGACAATAACCGCGAGTCCTGGCACACGCTGATCAAACAGTGCGAGGATGCGGGCGCGATGGGTTTTGAACTAAACTTCGGATGCCCGCATGGCATGACGGAGCGGGGTATGGGCGCCGCTGTGGGCCAGGATCCCGAAATCGCCAAAATGGTGGTGGAGTGGGTGATGGAAAAAGCCACCATTCCGGTGATCACCAAACTTACGCCCAATGTGCATTCGGTAGTGCCTGCGGGAAGGGCCGTGGTAGAGGCGGGTACCAACGGAATTTCACTCATCAATACCATCCAGTCGGTGACCGGGGTGGACCTCGATACGCTGGTGCCCAATCCCTACGTGGCCGGTAAAAGTGTCTACGGCGGATACTGCGGCCCTGCAGTGAAACCCATCGCATTGAAGATGCTCACCACCATTGCGCAGGATGCAAAGACCTCAAAAGTCCCCATATCGGGAATCGGCGGCATCAGCACCTGGAAGGATGCCGTAGAGTTCATGTTGCTGGGAGCCACGAGCGTGCAGGTGTGCACGGCTGCGATGAAGCACGGCTTCCGAATTGTGGAAGACATGTGCGAAGGTCTGAATAACTGGATGGATGAGAAGGGCTTCGCCACCATCAACGATTTTATCGGCAAGTCGGTGAACACCATCACGCATTGGGAGGAACTCGATATCAATTACCATCATGTGGCCAAAATCGACCAGGACAAATGCATCCATTGCGGACTCTGTTACATAGCCTGCGAAGACACATCCCACCAGTCCATCCGGCTCGATTACGGCAAGCCTTATAACACCTACACCATCAAGGAGGAGGAATGTGTGGGCTGCAACCTTTGTCAGTTGATGTGTCCCGTTACGGATTGCATCACCATGGAGGAGCACCGGGTGGCTCCGGAATACCTGAATTGGACCGAGTTTCAGCGCAGGGGCCTTCCGCTGAACGATCATTGACAATCGGCGGATCATTCATAGCTATCAATCATTATCGCAACAACATGCATATCAATAGCGAACGTCTAAACCTGCATATCGCGGCTATGAGTGAAATCGGCCGCATCGGAGACACGGGTACCAACAGGCCTGCACATTCTACCGAGGAGAAGCGTGCATTTGAACTGGCTGCATCCTGGATGCAGGAGGCCGGCATGAAAACGCGTATCGACCACTTCGGAAACCTGATTGGGCGGTTGGAAGGAGAGGACCCCGCATTGCCCGTGCTGATGATGGGCTCGCATCTGGATAGCCAGCCCTACGGTGGCCGCTACGACGGGGTGGCTGGTGTATTGTCGGCCATTGAAGTGGTGAAAACAATTACCGAAAAAAAGATCCGCCATAAAAGAAGCATTGAAGTGGTCTCTTTCGCCGATGAGGAGGGCTGGCGTTTCAACAAAGGGCTGTTTGGATCCAAAGGCATATTGGGCATGCTCGAGCCCGGCGATGCCGACCGTACCGACCAGCAGGGAATTTCGCGCAGGCAGGCATTGATTGATTTCGGATGTGATCCGCAAAAATTTCACGAAAGCGAATACACGAAAGGAAGCATCCATTGTTTTCTGGAACTGCATATCGAGCAGGGACCGGTGCTGGAATCCATGAACATGCCGGTAGGCGTGGTATCGGGTATTTCGGGCCCTCTATGGCTTACTGTCAAACTGAAAGGAATGGCCGGCCATGCCGGTTCGGTGCCCATGCGTATGCGGAAAGACGCCCTGCTGGGTGCGGCAGAAATAACGGTGGCGCTCAATGAAATCGTCAACCAGGTTCCGGGTGCTCCTACGGTTGGTACGGTTGCCACCATGCAGGTATTCCCATCGAGCAGAAACATCATAGCCGAGGAAGTGAGTTTCACGGTCGATTTGCGCGATATCGATATCAATCGGCGTCACCGGTATGAACAGCAGTTGCGCGAACGCATTGATACAATTTCCAAAAAACATACGCTGGAATACGCCATCACCGAAGATACCAACAGCGAGCCCCGCTATTGCGCGGGTTGGATCAAGGACATCGTTCATGCCCAGTGTCGCAGCCACCATCTGGAAGCACCCAAATTGATGAGCGGACCCTTCCACGATGCCATGGTACTTTCCTACGCCTGTGATTATGGGATGATTTTCATTCGCTCCAAAGACGGCATCAGCCACAATCCGCTGGAGTACTCCTCACCCGAAGACCTTGCCCTGGGCGCAGATATCCTTTATGGAACGGCAGTTCAGATCCTGCAGCAGGACAAATGATGCTCCGAAAATTCGAATCAACTGATCAGTCGGATGCAGAAAGGGTAGCGATAGAGCTTATTGTCGCTGGCCTTGATGGCCGCTACGATTACCAGCACGAGGTTGCAGATGCCCAGAATGGCCAGCAGCAAAAATCCAATCAGAATGATTGCCAGAATGGCGGAGATGATATAGTAAATAATCAGCGATATCTGGAAATTGAGCGATTCCTTCGCGTGTTCGCGCACGAAATCCGAATCATTCTTTTTGATGAGGTAAATGATCAGCGGTGCCAGCAGCGGGGCAATCAGTGTGAGCAGGTGCGCCAGAATGGCCATTGTACGCTCGTCTGATGTAGGTAGGGTCGGGCTGTTGCTTTCCTGGCCGAGCAATTCATTCGTATCCATGTGTAATTTTTCTTGAAGGTATCAATTTCAGCCAAATTTTATTCTTCGGCTTATAAAAAAATCCTCAAGAGCAAGGCATGTCCATCCGCCTTCATGGGATTTTCAGCAATGCGAACCACATGCAGTCCTGTTGGCGTCCAGAGTTTGAAGAGCTCTCCTTTCTTTTTGTTGGCGATGGCCGCTTCTAGTTCGGGCAGCATGGCTCCCTTCGCCATCCAGCCCAGGTCGCCCCCCTTCATGGCGGTGTAGGAATCGGAGCTGTAGGTGGCGGCCATGTCCGAAAAGGAGCTCTGGCCCGACCGTATGCGGGTGATGATGGATTCGGCAAGCGAATCGGCAAAGCGGATATTGAACAGGCCGGTATCCAGTACAATATGGTTGATGCGGTAAAAGGTATTCGGTACTTTGGCCAGCACCTGAATCAGGATCGGGTTTCCACGGAAGGGCCCGTAGACTTTTCCGGTTTTGCCCACATAAGCGATGCTGTCGGCAAGTCCCTGGTAATTGCCGGGACTCAGCACACTCACCGTGTCGACCCTGAATTTCTTTTTCATCGTGTCCTTGACGTACTGAAAGGGATTGGCGGAAAGTTCAAGCCGCTTCTTGTGCCCGGCAAGTGACTGGGCTTCAAGCAAATTGATGGCGCCCAGGGTCAGTACGGCCAACATAAGAAGAACACGCGCGGACAGCCTCAGGCGGGTATTCATTTCAGTTGCATTTTGCGGATGATGCTCCGGGCTTCTTTTTTGTAAGCCTGCAACTCGGTTTGCTGCTGGAGGATGAATGGATTGTCTTCAAAGCGTCCGATGACCTGGTCCATTTCCTGCCGCGAATCGTAAACCATCGTGCGGAAGGGGCTGGTATGGTCCCGCTCGCGCGAGGAATAGATGCCTTCGAACATCCATTCACGTGTGGCTATGGATTTCAGGATAAGTTCCTTGAACAAAGTGCTTGAGAATCCTGAAGGCTGGGTCTTGCGTATTTCAAGCAGGCAGGAGAAGGCATGATTGAGCCGGTCGGTTTCAAACTGCTCGCCCAGCAGCCGGTAGCGGTCGTGCATATGGTCCCAGCTGGCGATACGTCCTTTTTTTACATCTTCAATCAGCTTCAACTTGTCCTGCTCACGCATCAGCTGCCCGCCCACATTCAACCATTTTCCGAGCGATTTTTTTCCGGGTAGGCCGTTGTGCAGTGTCTGGAAACTGTTGATGCCCTTGCTTTGTATGTGGTTGATCAGCGTGCGGGTGGCATAAAACTCGATCAGCTCGGTGAACAGGGCGATGGCTTTGCTTACTTTCAGGATGACAGTTTTGCGTCTTGAATTTTCCATACCCTGAACTTCAGCGCTGTCGGCGGCATCGGGTTGCAGTTTTTTGAGCAGGGCCAGCGAAGTCAACAGTTCATTCACGGTGTCGGGTGCCAGATAATCGTATTCAATGCGTTGGATCTTGCTCGTGCGCCGGTCGCGTTCCAGGCTTTTCCGGGCATTGCGCTCCAGTGCATACATGTTGTACATGAACCAGTAACCGGGCATGATTACCAGCCGGTCGGCCGACACGTCGTTGCTGACCAGGCTGAACGGAATCGGAATGTTCAGCTCGGCAGGATAATCGCCTTTCGCGAGCAGGGTATAGGAGGCGAAAAGCGAATTGTGTTTCAGGCTGACGCAGAGTCCGGGCCAGAATCCCCTGCCTGCAACAATTTCGCCGTCGGCACTACGGCTGTTGTGGTTGCTGCCGATGGTGGCGCCCGCTGCGATATTGCTCTGTCCCATCACTACCGCTGCGCAAAGGAATGAATTGTTATGGTGTTGTTCGTGGGCAGGAAAAATGAGCGAGTTCAGCACCTCGCAGCAGGAGATGGTGGAATTGTTGCCCAGGTAGGAATTGATCAGGCGCGCACCATACTTGAGCTGGGAGTGCGAAGCCATGACGAACCGTACCGCTTTCACTCCGTAAAAGATCCGGCATCCGTAACCCACGATGCCGTTCACCAGTTCGCAGCCTTCTCCGATCTGTGAAGTACGTTTTTCATCGCTCTTGATAGTGAGGTTCTTGAGTTTGTTGGCACCTTTCAGGTAGGCGTCGGTGCCGATCAGCACGTCCTTGATGATCTTGCAGTTCTTGATGACCGTACGTTTGCCAATTTTTCCGTACCGTCCCCTGCGCCGGTCGAATTTCTCTTCGGTGAATTGTTTCAGTTTGCCGGTGAAAGCTGTATCGGCGATATGTTTGCTCCACAGCCAGGCATCGCCGGGCAGCATGCCGCTGAACGGCAATACCCGTCTTCCGCCATTTTCATTGCAGAGTTCCATCCATACCCTGCTTTTCTCCTCTTCTCCTTCAAAGAGGATGCCGTTGCCGAATTTCGATTTCCCGGTCACTGAAAGCTCGTTCACATTGGCAATCATCACTTCATCGTCGATGATGTAATGGCTCAGGTAATTCACATTGTTGATGCACACATTGTTGCCAATGTCGCAGCTGATAATGGTGCTATTATATAGCCCTACCTGCATACGCAGATTATGGAATTCGAGGTAGAGCGGTTCCAGGTTGCCGATGCGCACCAATCCGTGGAACTGGCAGTTTTTCACCCGGTCGGGCGAAAATGCATTGCTTACAAGGATATGGTTCCAGTTGTCGGAAGTATTGTTGTTACGCACCAGCACCTCGATTTCTGCGGCGTTTAGTTTGCGGTAGTTTGCGGCTGCCGGCTGCTGCAGATAACGGAGGTAGTATTCGTCCTGCCCCTCAGGAATGTATCTTTTGTCGATGAAATTATACCCCAGATTGTCAACCGGGTGCTTGTTG
Organism: Ferruginibacter sp.; assembly: GCA_044238165.1. Taxonomy (GTDB): domain Bacteria; phylum Bacteroidota; class Bacteroidia; order Chitinophagales; family Chitinophagaceae; genus Ferruginibacter. The sequence goes on from JBIIDU010000034.1 coordinate 12,580, forward strand.
ATGATGTTCATGCTGTGCTTCGAAAATACAACCGGCGGGGGTATAGCCCATGCTGTACCCGACGGTCTGAATTGTGAAGAAAGTTAGTGCATTTACTCCACTGTCACGCTCTTGGCCAGATTCCTCGGTTTGTCTACATCCAGCCCCTTTGCTACGCCCACATAGTAAGAAAGCAGTTGCAGGGGTATGCAGGTGAGCAATGGCGCAATGATTTCATCGGCAGGGGGTATGTAAAATACATTGTCGGCCAGCCCGGGTATCACTTCATCGCTCTCGGTGATGATGGCGATCACTTTTCCCTTGCGTGCTTTGATTTCCTGGATATTGCTCACAATCTTTTCGTGGTAGCTGTCTTTCGTTGCAACGAAAACCACGGGCAGGCTTTCCGTTACCAGTGCAATGGGGCCGTGCTTCATTTCGGCGGCAGGATACCCCTCGGCATGGATGTAGGAGATTTCCTTGAGTTTGAGCGCCCCTTCCAGTGCGATGGGGAAATTATAGCCCCTGCCCAGGAAGAGTGCGTTGGAGGCATGCTGGTATTGCAGGGCGATGGCCTTGACCGCTTCCGCGTTTTTGAGGATTGCTTCCACTTTTTCGGGTACCGCTTCCAGTTCGGTCAACAGTTTCCGGAAAAGGTTTTCAGTGAGGGTTCCTTTCCGCTGACCTACTTTCATGGCAATCATTGCCAGTACCGCCAGCTGTCCGGTAAAGGCCTTGGTGCTGGCCACCCCGATTTCCGGTCCTGCATGGGTGTAGGCGCCGGCATGGCTGAGTCGGGCAATGGAAGAGCCGACGGCATTGACGATTCCGAAGATGAAAGCGCCCTGCTCTTTTGCCCGCTCGATGGCTACGAGCGTATCGGCAGTTTCTCCGCTTTGTGAGATGGCAATGATGATGTCACCTTTGTTGACAACGGGATTTCGGTAGCGGAATTCGGATGCGTACTCCACCTCCACGGGGACACGGCAAAGTTCTTCGAATATGTATTCGGCTACCAGTCCGGCATGCCAGCTGGTGCCGCAGGCTACGATGATGATGCGCTGGGCGTTTGTGAATGCCTCCATGTTGTCTTCCACCCCGCTCATGGTGATGGTGCCTGCCTTGGCGTCCAGCCGCCCGCGGAGGCAGTCGAAAATGGTGGTAGGCTGCTCAAAAATTTCTTTCAGCATGAAATGGTCATAGCCGCCTTTTTCAATGGCCGCCAGTTCCATGTCGAGTTTCGTGATGTAAGGAGTGATTTTCTCGTTTCCGAGGTTTTTCAGAATCAGTTCATCGGGCTTCACAATGGCAAGCTCATAATCGTTCACATACACCACTTCTTTCGTGTACTCGAGCATGGGAGAAGCATCGCTGCCCAGGAAATGCTCCCCCTTTCCCACACCGATGACAAGCGGACTGCCCTTGCGTGCCGCGATGATGGTGGTAGGGTCGTCCTGGTCGATCAGCAGGATACAATAGGCTCCGGTGATTCTTTTCAGCGCCACTCGTACGGCCTCTTCCAGTGAGCAGTTGTTGTTCTGCTTGATGTCCTCAATGAAATTGAGCAGTACTTCCGTATCGGTATCGCTGGTGAACTGATATCCTTTGTTGAGCAGTTCTTTCTTGATGAGGGCGTAATTCTCGATAATGCCGTTGTGGATCATGGCAAGCTTGCCGCTCGGTGTGGTGTGCGGGTGGGCGTTGCGGTCGCTCGGTTCTCCGTGGGTGGCCCAGCGCGTATGTCCGATGCCGATATGGGAATGCAGGTCTTTCCCGACCGTAAACTCTTCCAGGTCTGCAACCCGCCCTTTCTTTTTGTATACTTTGAGGCCTCCGTTCATCAGGGCAATCCCGGTACTGTCGTAGCCCCGGTATTCAAGCCTTTTCAAACCTTTGATTACAATCGGGAAAGCCTCCCGAGGCCCGGTATATCCTACTATGCCACACATGGTTTAAGTATATGGTTTTCAGCAAGTTGCAAACTCGAAAATGCTGTTCGGTAAAAAATAATTTCTGAATAAGGCGAATTGCCCGCGGCTCTTCGGGCCTTTGCTTTGGACCAGCTTAGGCGTAAGTCGCGCTGCAAGTTACTGAATTTGCCCCGAACCCATGCCTCCGGCTGCTTTGCGACCTCATGTTGCAGGGTGTG
>JBIIDU010000220.1:0-4185 GCA_044238165.1 Ferruginibacter sp.
CTGAAAGCCGACTCGGGAAAAGTGGTCATCATTGCCAAACGGAACAACAACCTGCTGCAGGGCATCACCCTGTTCTCTTATCTCTTCTGCTCGTTTCTGCTGGTAACAGGTATCTTCTGGGTGCTTTCCGCACTGCTGCGAAGCCGGTTGAAAATATCAGAACTCAGGAAACTTTTCAACCTGAGCATCCGCAACCAGGTACACGGCGCCATCATCCTACTCAGCCTGCTCGCCTTCCTCCTGCTGGGTGCCGTTACGGTATTCTTCTTTTTGGACCGGTATCAGAACAACAACCGCGAAAAACTCAGCCGTACCATCCAGGTGATGCAAAATGAGATCCGCACGTCGGTCAGCAACCTGTCCGTTTTTGACGACGTGATCAAGATCTATGACCTCGGTTACCGCGAGAACCTTGAACAGACGGTGATCCGAATCGCCGAGCTGCACGGCGTGGATGTGAACATCTACGACCTGGACGGCAACCTCAAGGTTTCATCCCTTCCCCTGCCTTACAACAAGGGCATCATCGGAAACCGCATCGAGCCGGGGGCGTTTTACCATCTGCACATCCTCAACGAAATCCAGTATTTCGCCCAGGAAAAAATCGGGCGGCTGAAGTACCTCAGCAACTATGTACCCATCATGGATGACGAGGGGAAGCCTTATGCTTATCTGCAGATTCCCTACTTCACCTCGCAAACAAAACTCCGTCAGGAGATTTCGAACTTTCTGGTGGCAATCATCAACCTGAACGCATTCATCTTCCTGATCGCCGGCATCGTGGCACTGTTCATCGCCAACCGCATCACCGAATCCTTCACGTTCATCAGCAACAAAATGAAGGAAGTGAACCTGGGCCGACGCAACGAGGCGATTGAATGGAACCGGCGCGACGAGATACATGATCTCGTGCAGGAGTACAACACCATGGTGGGCAAACTGGAGGAAAGCGCGGCCACGCTGGCAAAAAGTGAACGCGAGGGCGCCTGGCGGGAAATGGCCAGACAGGTGGCCCATGAAATCAAGAACCCCCTCACGCCCATGAAGCTAAGCCTGCAATACCTTCAGAAAGCCATCGAACGCAATGACGGACAGGTGAACGAACTTACCCGCAAAGTGGCCGCAACGCTGGTGGAACAGATTGACCACCTCAGCCAGATTGCGGGAGACTTCTCCCAGTTCGCGAACCTCGGCATGGGGAGGATGGAAGACCTTGACCTCAACGAGGTGCTGAACATGCTGGTGCAACTGCACCGGCTGCACGGCAATGTGACCATCAGGCAATCGGCACCCGAAGGACCGGTAAGGATAAGGGCCGACAAGACCTATGTCAACCGGCTCTTCACAAACCTGCTGCAAAATGCCATACAGGCAATACCGGAGGGAAGGCAGGGAATGATCCATATCGCCGTACAGGTGGAAGAAAAGCAAGTCATCGTTACCGTGAAGGACAACGGCTGCGGCATACCTGCCGAGAGGATCGACAAGATTTTCACACCCAACTTTACCACCAAGACATCGGGAACAGGACTGGGGCTTGCCATGTGCAAAGGAATTGTGGAACAACTCCAGGGAAGCATTTCATTCACCACAAAAGAAAATGCGGGAACCAACTTCCGGGTGACGCTGCCGCTTTTGTGACCAATTCATGAAGCGCTTATTTCAAGCAGCATCGTACAGCAACGTTGAAAAGCAGTTTGCAGTAAATGACGTGCTAGACATTTACGATAAATACGGGGAGGTTGAGCTGGTGGCGTACGGTGTTGATGGTTTCGCCGTGGATAAAGTCGCGCAATCCGGTATGACGGTGTGCTCCGGCAACAAGCAAATCGGCTTTCACTTCAAGAACAATCCGGGTTATTTCGACCGTCCGGGATTTATAACCCAGATAGCCCTTTGCACTGACGCCCTGCGTGAGCAGCTGCTCCACATAATAATCCATCCGACGGGCATCCTGACGCGTCTCATAGTCGTCACTCTCGTGGTTGAGCAAAGCTGCACTCGCACTTTCCACCACATGGATCAGATGGTAGGTCGTGCCGGCATGCCCCAGCCCCAATGCAGCGGATATGAGCTTTTCATCATTTGCGGAAAAGTCGAGGGCGATGGCGATGGCACGGTAATGCGCTTTGATGAACGGACCAAAGGGTGCTATTTCAGGGTGAATGGTAACCGGATCTGCTTTTTCCTGTATACCCAATAGCGGGTGAATGATGATATAAGCAAGCACGCTCCCGAAAAAAAGAAAGCAGAACAGAATAAGCGATTTCACCATCAGGCTTCCCGACTGAAGCAAGGGCAATGTCTCGTTCATCAGCATCTTTCCGTTGAGGGCAATCAGCACCGCTGCAATCAGCCATGCGCATATTCTTGTCCATTTGCCGATGACGAAATTGCCCATCTTCTTTTTATCGCTTACAAAATGAATGAGGGGTATGATGGCGAAACCGAGCTGGAGGCTCAACAATACCTGACTGAACACAAGCAGGTCGTCCACTTCTTCTTCGCCATACAAAATAATCACCAGCAATGCCGGTACGATGGCCAGCAGTCGGGTGATCAATCGCCGGAGCAGGGGATTGATGCGCAGCCGCAAATAACCTTCCATGACAATCTGCCCGGCCAGTGTGCCGGTAATGGTGCTGCTCTGGCCGGCTGCTATGAGCGCGATGGCAAACAGTTTCGGAGCGAGCGTATTGCCCAGCAAGGGTTCCAGCAGCCGGTGCGCTTCGCGGATTTCGCCCACTTGTGAATTGCCGGTCTTGAAAAATACCGTGGCGGCGAGCACCAGGATGGCCAAGTTGACGAGGAATGCGATATTGAGGGCGATGGTGCTGTCGATCAGATTGAAGCGGATAGCCCTTCGGATGGCAGAATCGGTGCGGTCGATTTTACGGGTTTGTACCAGGGCAGAATGCAGGTAGAGGTTGTGGGGCATCACGGTGGCGCCGATGATGCCGATAGCGATGTACAAAGCTGCATCGTTTTCCAGATAGGGAATGAATCCGGAAGCCACTTCCCCTATTGCGGGGCGGGCAAAGAGGATTTCAATCAGAAAAGAAAAAGCCACCACCGCCACCAGTCCGATGATGAACGCTTCCATTTTGCGGATACCCAGACGCTGCAGGTAGAGCAGCAAAAAAGTATCGGCCACCGTAATCATCACGCCCCAGGTGAGCGGAATGTCGAACAGCAACTGTATGCCGATCGCCATGCCCAGCACTTCGGCAAGGTCGCAGGCGGCGATGGCCAGTTCCGCCAGGCCGTACAGGATGAAGTTTACATATTTCGGGTAGGCTTCCCTGTTGGCCTGGGCAAGGTCTTTGCCACGCACAATTCCCAGCCGTGCCGAGAGGCTCTGCAGCAAAATGGCCATGAGGTTGCTCATCAGCAATACCCAGATCAGCGAATATCCGAAACGGCTTCCCCCCTGCAGATCGGTTGCCCAGTTGCCCGGATCCATATAACCCACACTGACCAGGTAGGCAGGGCCCAGAAAGCTGAACAGCCTCCGCCAGCGGTTTTGCCGGGGCGCCGTGGTGTCCACCGAATGGTGTACCTCGCTGAGGGAATGATCATCGGGATGTTGCATATTCGGACTAAGAGACGGTACTCATGACTGCCGCTGATTTATACCGGCTGAATTTTAAATTTAGGCAAACCTAATTTAATTTGTTTGTTCAGCAAAAATTGTCATGATGCACTGATGTGCGGCGAACAAGGAAGGGAGCCGGCTTGAAATCCGAAAATGCCGGTTCGTTATCATTAAGCCCCAATTCCTACCGCCGGAAACAATGGAAAATGCAATTGTGTAAGATTGACACAATATTTCGTCCGTTTTGGCCGATTCCGGGTAAAAATCGCTTAATATTGCACTGGAATAAAGCCGTCCTTTTATGAGTTTCACGAATTTCAAGGTACCCTTTGCGGTCAATGAGAACTATACCAAACGAGTAGCTTACTTCTCCATGGAGTTCGCCATTCACCAGCCCCTGAAAATATACAGCGGCGGTCTGGGTTTTCTTTCCGGCTCGCACATGCGCAGCGCCTACCAGCTCAGGCAAAATATGGTGGGGATCGGCATTCTCTGGAAATACGGCTATTATGACCAGGCACGCAATGCCGACCAGACCCTGCAGGTGCAGTGGAACGAAAAAATCTATAATTTCCTGGAGGATACCGGCA
>JBIIDU010000221.1:0-4184 GCA_044238165.1 Ferruginibacter sp.
TTGCCTGATTAATCGAAGGATTAGATGCACTGGCGCAAACCGAAGCGGGTGCATAGCTGAATCCAGTAATCGGATTGTTTGCTGCAGTGATAGTGAACGACGCTGTTCCACTTGCTGCGGGATTGCAACTGGTTGCCGCCACCGAATAAGTGATAGTATAGTTTCCGGGCGAAGAGGCAGCCACATTGATGGCACCGGTATTTACGTTGATGGATAATCCTGCCGGAGTTGAAGAATAGGAGCCGCCTCCTGTGAAACCACTTGCCTGATTAATCGAAGGATTAGATGCACTGGCGCAAACCGAAGCGGGTCCGTAGCTGAACCCTGTAACCGGCGGAACAGGATTTGTTACGGTTACCAAAGCGGTTTTTGTCAACGGGCACCCTCCGGGTGTTGAACTGGTTACCGTGTAAATAGTATTGGTAGCCGGAGATGCATTGACGCTGCTGCCGGTGGTAGTGTTTAAGCCTGCTGCGGGCGACCAGCTGAATACGCCGTTCCCTCCACTTGCGTTCAAAGTCACGGATTGGCCCGCACAAATGGTTGCAGCGTCCGGGCTGATGCTGAGAATGCTCACGCCTGTATTGGCCGCAATGCGGTAATTGCAAAAATCACCACCATGCCCGTCCACCATAAGGTAATAGGTGTTGCCGGGGGTAAGTCCTGTCGCCGTTATCTGCGTTATCAATGGTTTGCCCGACGAAGGGTAGGGTAATATGTGCGGATAGCATCCATGAGTGGTCACAGGACCTGAATTGCAGGTGCCGCTGAAGATGATCATCTGTATGCCCCCGTTGGTATATCCGGCAGTGGAACTGTTAACCCATACGGAGAAGGAAACGGTATTTGCCGAGGCAACAAACCTGATGAAGGAGTTGTTTTGCAGGCCAAAACAGGGGCCATCCAATCCCGACCCTGTCCAATTCTGCACGGAGAGAAAACTCGTATTCCCGCAAACGCCATTGAAATCGCAGATCGGTGTGGCTGTAGAACAGGATGATCCGGAAGGGATATTGTTGGTGCAGCCCGGATAGGCGGGGGGGGGAGGGGAAGGATTGTTGTCGAAGGTTAAACTCCAGTTCACCACGCTGCCCGTGTTGGCGGTGCCCCTGCGGTCCTGTACACAGAGTTTCCAGGTGCCGTTCGCATTTTGTCCATTGTTGACCGCGCCCAGATAACCTTCAGGCTGGAAACTTCCGGTGAAGGGCGCCGAACCGAACTTGATGGAACTTGTTGCTGTAGCGGTGAAACAAGTATTGGTGTAATTGTCGCCGGAACCGCCGTTCTGTATGCTGAGCGGAACCACGGTTCCGTCGGGGGCCGTGAGCAGGATTTCGATTTCGCTTACCCAGGGGTGGGTCACATTTACGCAGACTTTTGAAAGGCCTTTCACATTGTCGATGACACCCACCCCGCTTACGGTTGTGCTGAAGCAGGTTTGTGTGGTTGAGGATCCGGGGAAACTACCCCCGCCACCCGTAAAAGTTTGCGCGTTGATGAATAGAGGCAGCAACCCCAATATCGACAAGGTAAGCAATAGGCTTTTCCTGTTCGGTTTTCTACCAGATATCGTAATGTTCGGTTTTTCCAAAGGTTTGGGTCCGGCGTATCACGTTTCGCATGCTGTCCAATTCAGGAAAAACAAGAATCCGGACCTGGAACAAAGATAATGCCTATTATTCGTTGAAGTCATCTCCCTGTGCGGTCAAATCACGGGCGGTTTTCGAGGAGTTTGCCAGCAGGGATTCCATTTTCCTTATCTCTTCCGGGGTGAAATAGCGCCAGTGGCCCGGCGGAAGTTTGTCGAGTTGTATGTGCATGATGCGTACCCTTTTCAGGGTAACCACGCTGTATCCCAGCGCCTCGCACATGCGGCGGATCTGACGGTTCAGACCCTGCTTGAGGATGATCCGGAACCTGTTTTTGCCTTCCTGCTTCACCTCGCATTTACGGGTAAGGGTACCGAGTATGCGCACACCGGCCGACATCCGTTGGATGAACTCTGGTGTGACAGGCTTGTCGGTGGTCACCACATACTCTTTTTCGTGGCTGTTGCCTGCACGGAGTATCTTGTTTACGATATCGCCGTCGTTGGTGAGGAAGATGAGCCCTTCGGAGGGCTTGTCGAGCCTGCCTACGGGAAAAATTCTTTTCTTGTGGTTGATAAAACTGATGATGTTGTCCTTGTCGCGCAAATCGGTGGTACAGGTGATTCCGGGTGGCTTGTTCAGCGCCATATAAATGACCGCGTCTTTCTTTTTGAGCGGCTCGCCATCGACCAGTACCACGTCTTTTTCTGTGACCCGGTTGCCTTTTCGGGCGGTTTGTCCGTTGATGGTCACGCGGCCCTGATCAATGAACTCATCCGCTGCCCTGCGCGAACAGAATCCGGTTTCGCTGATGAACTTGTTCAGGCTTTTGTCCATTTTTTCAAAAATAGGTTTTTAACCTCTCTTGCGAATCAAGGCATAGGTAACGGTTAGAAACAGCTTTTTGAATTCTTGAACCTTTTTACCCGTCCTTAAAATGTTTACTAAACGAAATATTTCACATTGTTTCTTTAAACACGCTCAGGCATCCGAAATTTCTGCGCTATATTCGTGTATCAAATACACAATATTTTTCCGTATGAAAAAACGTTTCCGGACTTCAGTCGCATCAACAAAAAAAATTACCGTTGCATTTTGCATCTTCTTGCTCGCAGGTTCGTTTTCCGCACAACCCGTTTCCGCTCAGCCCACAGAGTATGTCAAGAAAGTGGTACTGCAGGGATTCTGGTGGGATTACTGGAATTTCAATTTTCCTTACGGATGGGCCAACTACCTGACAGAACTGGCGCCACGTCTCAAATCGATGGGTATCGATGCGGTATGGATTCCCCCTTCAGCAAAAAATTCCTCGCCTGGTTCGGTGGGTTATGTTCCCTTCGACCACTATGATCTGGGCGACAAATACCAGAAAGGTGGTTCACAGCGCGATTCCCTGCCTCCCCGTTTTCCCAATCTGGGCACCCGAACGCGGCTGGGCACCAAGGACGAGCTCCTGCGCCTGATCGCCGTGCTGCATGCCAACGGCATAGAAGTGGTGGAAGACATGGTGCTCAACCATTCTGCCGATGCCGGTGGAAATACGGGCACGGGTGGCCAGGACAACAATGCGCAGTTTTCGCTGGTTACCGCAAGCGGCTTCAAGAATTTCCGCCACGTATGTTACAAGACCCCCGTCATCGATGAGAGTCAGAATGATTACTGGACACGTGCCGGGCGCTGGAGCCGGAACTATCAGAACTTCCATCCCAATCCTGCCAATAACTGTACCGGTGGCGATATCTGTGGTACATTCTGGGGCCCAGATATCGACTATTCCACTCCCAACGCTTTTGGTCAGAGTTCGAATATTCCTACCAGCGGAACGGCCACCATCAATGGGATTACCCGACCCTACCATAATCCTGTCCAAACCGCCAATTACATGAACAACGGCGTTCGTGAACTGATGAAATGGTATGTCAAGCAGACCGGTGTGGACGGATTTCGCTTCGATGCTGTAAAGCATTTCGATATCCCTACGCAGAAGGACTATGTTCTTGATGTGAAGTACAATATTCCCGATGAGTTCAAGGGCGGGCAGAACATGCTGAATTTTGCGGAATGGGTGTCGGGAGCCTCTGATCTGGACAACTATGTGGCCAGTGTTGCCCGCGGACGCGATCCTGTAGGTACTGTTTACGAGGAGCATACCGGTGCCTTCGATTTCAGTTACCGCGGCTACAGCGCTGGAGGCGGCATCTACAGCATGGTGCTGTCGCAGGGGAGCTTCAATATGCAGTCGCTGCCGGGTTCCCAGCAAAGCAAGCGCTTCTTCGATTACAACTCCGGTACCAAGCGTGTGTACCGCACCGTTCCCTTTGTCAACAGCCACGATACCTTTCGGCCCTACCTTGATACGGCAGCCGGAAAGCAGGGCAATTACCTGAAGCCGCTGGGTGACAACAGCGGTTGGGAAATGGGGCAGGAACTCGGCGGTAACGGCGCCCATATCGATCCCCGCGAACCCCGTTTGGCAGCGGCCTATGCCGCGGTCTGCGCCATCGACGGCAACCCTACTTTTTACATTGAGGATCTTTTCGACATAGGAACAACCGGAAAGCGCTTTACCCATTTGCCTCAAAACGAAACTGATTT
>JBIIDU010000222.1:0-4177 GCA_044238165.1 Ferruginibacter sp.
CAAAATGAACTCATGTACAATTGGGAAAGATCAAAAAAAAGGGAAGCCTTGTTAAAAATAGAGCCACTCGTAAAATAATCCTCCGGCGTTTGGGGGTTTGACGTCTTTATGTTTATGCCGTTGGGGTCTTATAGTTCAGCAACCCTGGCAAAGGATAGGAATAGGGGAAAAGCTGATTTTGCCACAAGGGGCACAAAATCATTTTCCGCCTTGCTTTGTGCTCATCAACCAGCAGCGGTGGCAAAATGTTGTTTCACGCGAAGACCGCAAAGGAATAAACGCGAAGACCGCGAAGGAGAGAAGGGAAGTGGCAAGCAATTCCGATTTGCCGCTTTTATCAGCTGGAACAAAATCCTTTAATCCTCAAATCCTGTGAATCCTGATTCTGACAAACTCCGCGTCCCCTTCAACGTCGGGTCGCCTCAGGGCAGACCCGCCTGGGAAATCGAGGCCCTCATTTACAATTCAACATTCAGCATGTATCATTTTCACGTTGTCCTGGCGTGAAACAAAACCTGCGCCATGGCGAGAATAGTAACGCTGCGGCACAGGTCGGGAGACCTGCGCCTGACAAGCATTTCGTAATCCTTTAATCCTAAAATCCTGTGAATCCTGATTCAGACAATTTTATGTCTTGATCAAACCGAGTAAAAGAAAAAGCCGATTCATCAGAGAATCGGCTTCAGTTGAATAGGGTGCCCTTCGCTGCAGTAAGTACGAACCAGTTGTTGGCTGATTTAATTTCTATTCTTAACTTTGATAGTATCAAATGATACTATCATGAAGCCCCCCTATTCAATAACGTCTGGAATCTTATCCCTTATTTCTTCCTTATCGGAAAAATTGGGGGCCATAAAGGCCACCTATTTGCAGGCGCCCCGAACGGAACTACGTCGGTCCAATCGGATAAAAACAATTCATTCCTCTTTGGGGATAGAGGGGAATGCGCTGAGTATTGATCAGGTGACAGCCATTATGGAAAACAAACGGGTGATGGCTCCTCCAAAAGATATCCTTGAAGTCAAGAATGCTATCATGGTATATGATGTCCTGCAGGAGTTCAAGGCCTCCAGTATGCCCTCATTCCTGAAGGCCCATTCTCTATTGATGAAGGGATTGGTTCGTAGGCCGGGTAAGTTCAGGTTGGAGGGTGCGGGGATTATCAAAGGTTCAACATTGACACATCTAGCCCCCAAGGCAAGCATGGTAAAAGCCTTAATGAATGATCTTTTCTCTTATTTGAAAAATAGCGGTGATCCATTGTTGATTAAGAGTTGCGTTTTCCATTATGAATTGGAGTTCATTCATCCTTTTGAAGATGGTAATGGTAGAATGGGCCGGCTTTGGCAATCTGTCATTTTAAAAGACCTGAATCCTATATTTTCTTTTTTACCTGTAGAATCAATTATTAAACAACAGCAGTCCAGGTATTATAAGGTACTTGAAAAGTCCGACAAGGCTGGTAATTCTACTGCTTTTATCGAATTCATGTTGGATGCCATTGATGTGGCATTGTCAGATCAATTACAGGAGAGAAGGTTGCCAATGACTGCTGAAGGGCGCATCGGCGTTTTCAGGGAACAATTCGGCGAACATGAGTTTTCCAGGAAAAATTATCTCGATTTTTTCAAGGATATTTCTCCTCCAACCGCCAGTCGGGATCTGAAAGCTGCGGTAGATATGAAATTGCTTAAGCGAAAAGGGGACAAGCGCACGGCAGTTTATTCTTTCGTCAAATAAAAAAACCGCTGAATGTTACTTCAGCGGCTGCACGTTATTTTCAAAAATAACATCGTGCCCAGAACTGGATTCGAACCAGCACATCCTTGCGGACGCTGCGACCTGAACACAGTGCGTCTACCAATTTCGCCATCTGGGCATCAGAACAAAAAATGTTCAGGGACGGCAAATATAAAGCGTTATCGCGTATTCGGTAAATAAAATTGCTACAATATTTCCGGCTGCCCTGCTGGCGGAGATTCGGTCAGGGAGCTTTCTCTTCCTTTGTCTGAAGCAGGTAAAGCTTGGCATATTTCAGAAAGTTTTCGAAGGAGAAGGTGAGCGCCATCACCAATCCGGGAATCCCGTCGAGCAGCCCCCTACGGATGAAATATCCCTGGAAAAAAGTGAATGCAGGCCTGAACAAAATTGAAAAGAATCCCGAACGCCGCCCATTTTGGTGCAGCACCCGGGCTCCCGCGCTGGAGTAACTGTTCAGGGTGCTGATGTATTCCTCCAGCGTATCCTTGCTGTTGTGGATCAGGTCGCCCTTCAGGGTGCGGACCGTTACCTCCGCAGGTACGACCGGGGTTTCATGTACTTCCCGCAACGACCAGCCCACCTGCCTGCGGTTGAAACAACGGACGATGACATTGGGTGCGGTATGGCCGTAGCGAAGGGTGCGCCCGAAAAAAATATTTCTCCGGTTGAAGCGGTAGGCCCCTTCCATTCCGTTGTTCCTGATGTCCAGCAGCGATTGCTGCAACTCCGGAGAGAGGTATTCATCGGCGTCCAGGCTCAGCACATAATCATGGGTTGCCAGTTTCTGGGCATCGTTCTTCTGCGCCCCGTATCCTTTCCAGGCTTGTTGATGGAAGCGCACCCCGAACTGGCGGCAGATGGCCGCTGTGTTGTCGGTGGAAAAACTGTCGAGTATGATGATTTCATCGGCTACACCCTGAAGGGAGGAGAGGCAGGCCGTTATTTTCTTTTCGGCATTGAAGGTGATGATTACTGCGGATAACTTTTTCATGGTATTCGTTAAGGCGAATATACAAAAGTCCTGTTCCGCCAACCTGCACTGAAGCAGTTCGGATGCCCTAACTTGCGGTAATGGATCCCTCCGAAAGCCTCAGCATCGGATTTGAAGCCAAGCGGCTTTTTGCCAACAGAACCGGCCTGGGCAATTACGGGCGCAGCCTGGTGGCAGGGCTTGCCGGATTTTTTCCCGAAAACACGTACCATCTTTTTACCCCGCGGCGTACCGACCTCTTTGATACGGGCCTATACCCCAATATCGTTGTCCATGAACCGCGGAGTACTGTCCATAAACTTTTTCCGGGCTTATGGCGCCGGCGCCTGATGGCACAATCATTCGTTCCGCTGGGCCTGAACATCTTTCACGGACTCAGCAATGAACTTCCCTCAGGCATCGACCGGAGCAGGGTGCGCACGGTCGTCACCGTGCACGACCTTATTTTTGAACGCTTCCCCCAGACCTATCATCTGGATGAACGCTATGTGCACCGCTATAAGGTGAAACAGGCCTGTGCGCACACCGACAAGGTGATAGCGGTGAGCGTACAGACAAAAAATGACCTGATGGAACGTTATCGGGTACCTGAAGAACGTATTGCAGTGTGTTACCAGAACTGCCGGGAAATTTTTTCGCTACCCGTTTCCGCTGAAGCGCTGGATGCTGTCCGTATCCGTTATCAATTACCGAGGAACTTTCTGTTGTTTGTGGGTTCGGTCACGGCACGTAAAAATCTGATTACCCTCTGCAGGGCCCTGGTGCAACTGGGAAAGAGCCGCCTTCCGCTGGTTGTTGTGGGTAATGGGAAAAAGGAAAAAGAAGAGGTGCGGGCCTTCATGGCTTCAGGGAAAGCCGATCTGATTTTTTTGAACGAGCGCAATACAAACGGTGTGGCCGATGAGGATCTGCCTGCTATTTATCATCTGGCCTCTGCATTGGTTTATCCTTCCCTCTTTGAAGGGTTCGGCATTCCCCTGCTTGAAGCCATGCAATGCGGAACGCCGGTCATCTGTTCCGACAATTCCAGCCTTCCGGAAGTATGTGGCGACGCAGCCCAATATTTTCCGGCGACCGATGCCGCTGCCCTGGCTGCAAAAATCGAATTGGTCTGTGGCGACACCGATTTGAGGAAAACGATGCAGTCAAAAGGCTTTCACCGGGCAAAAACCTTCAGCAGCGAACTGTGTTGCGCATCGGTGATGGATGTTTACCGGAATTTGGGCTGATGGTGAAATGCTGAAGCGGTAATCTCCCGGCGAATCTTATAGGATGGATATGCCCAGTCCTATCTGGACGCTCTGGCTTTTCCAGGTGTCCTTATCGCCCAGATTGTTGATGTTTTGCAGGCCAATCACGTAGCGTCCATAAACCCTGATGCCCGCAAGTTTCAGCTGCAGTCCTCCCAGCACGCTGAAATCTCCC
>JBIIDU010000223.1:0-4172 GCA_044238165.1 Ferruginibacter sp.
AAAGGGCATTTTGACACCATACTGTCCCAGCAGCCCACCAAGGACCGGGCCTATGATGAAACCCAGGCCAAAAGCGGCGCCGACCATACCGAAGTTTTTTGCCCGGTTTCCCGGAGTACTGACATCCGCGATATAGGCAAACCCTGTACCGATGCTGGCACCTGTGATACCGCTGATGATTCTTCCCGCAAAAAGCCAGGCATAGGTGGGTGCGAGCGCCATAAAGAGATAATCGATGCCAAAGCCAAAGAGGGACACCAGCAGCACGGGGCGTCTGCCATAGGCATCACTGATACTTCCGAGCATCGGCGAGAAGACGAACTGCATGAGTGCGTAAACGGCGGTGAGCAGGCTGCCGTAACGTGAAGCATCGGCCAGGTCCACTCCCTTCAATCCGGCTATCAGTTTGGGTGTAACGGGAATGATGATGCCGAATCCGATAATTTCGATCAGCAGTGTTATGAATATAAAACCGATACCGGCTGATTTACCTGAGCGCATGGTTTCTTGTTTCGGTAAAGTTGTAACGATTGGCAGAGAAAAATGAAAAAATCATGCTGTTGCAGGAACCAACGTTAGGATGATCAGGACCTGAGTTTATCCACCAGCGCAACATATTGCTGCATGGCATCCTCCCGCTGCATGCCTTTCAGGGCCGACCATGCCTGGTGCTTTGCGGCAGCAACAATATCGAAGGGATTGGCAGGAGGAGGAACGTCCACATCTCCCTGCACGGACTGTTTGTAAAGGCTGTACAACTGAAGCAAAATTTCGTTGGAAGGTTTTGCAGGAAGCAGTTTGCTATCAGTTACTGCCTTTTCGAATTTCTCATTAAGTTCCATATCGGTTCGGATGAAAACTAGTACCGGGCTTCAACTTCCGCCTCCGGCATCATTTCAATTTTTGGCAATTCGTATTCGTAGGAAGCGGAAACTCCCTCCACGCCTGCTGCCATACAAATAGCTATAGCAGCTATGCCCGAGAGCAGTGAGAAGGTCAGGGTTTCAGCAAGGATTCCGCTTCTGCTGAATACCGTAGTGTGTGCGTACATATGGAAATAGACGCCGGCTTTCACACAGAAGCCCAGAAACGCGCCGTAGATTACTGAGCGGGAAACCGACCGCGAGTTGATGCGCGTAAGCACAAAAGAAAGCATGAACCCCGAAATGAGGGCCGAGAGGATGGAGTAGGTATGCATGAGACCCGGCCGCTCCGTTTGCATGGCAAGCCCCTGGTGGGCAGATAAAAAATTATCGAGAAACAAATTATCGGCCACCCATCCGAGCGAAAAATAAATCAGTGCGCCCGCAATGCCTCCGACAAGCATTCTGCGATTGACCATAGGTGAGCGTAGTTTTGGAATTTACTAAACCTAAAAAGTGATTTCATACGAAAGTTATAGAAATAAGGTCGTTCATCAAAAAAACGTTAAAAAAGACAGATACATATTTATTTATATTATTCATCAAGACATATCTGCAGCGGCAAGTATGCGGTTCAGGCTTTTCCGGTAATCATATTGAAGGTCTTCATGCAACATACCTATGGCCTTGTCGATTTTCCGAAGCTGGGCATCGAGGATATTTGCCAGAATCCGGTGGGTTGTAACGGGGAGCTCCGATTGCAGCAGTTTGTCACAAAAATGCAGCAGCAGCTCTATTTCAACCTGTCGGGAAGCAGCAAAACGGATATTTTTTTGGAGGATGCGCAGGATTTTCCGGAGGCCCTTTTTTGCGAAATAAACCTGTGAGGTGTTCATCTGGGAAAAAAGTTCGTCCGCCTGTTCCTTGACTCCCCGAATGAATCCGGCCTCATCGTCTTTCTCATATAAAAGAAAAGTGAGCAGTTCCTTATTCTCTACCTTGTGGCGGGCAAGACGCAGGCAATACTCCGTCAATTCAGCCGGTGTAGCCTGCTGAAGCTGTTGCCTGATTTCCTGGAGGGATGCCGCTTTCATATCAAATGACCGGAGTGGTTGCTTTCAGGGTTCGATGGTTTTACCGGAGAGAAAAATATGACGGACAGCAGTAAGGGTCGGATTGGCGCCATTACTGAGGACAAAACTGAACAGGGCCTCATCACCGGGTTGCAGTACGATTTGCAGGGATGAAGCCACATAATTCAGATTCTGTCCGGAGGGTGCGGGAGCAAGTTTGAAGGGAAATCCGTCATTGATGCTCACCGTAAATGATTTTACATTTTCACCGAAAGCCATAAGGCTGTGAATGAGGAGGGTATTTTTTCCCGCAGCAAGCCTGATTTGTCCGTAATCTTTCTCGGCAGGATTGGAGGGTGAGGCGATCCGGAAATACCGCTCCTGCTTTTGTGCGTATGCACCGGAAGGGTTGATGCAGATCAGGGAAAAGAGGCCCATCAAGCAGGCGGCTGAAATCAGACGATTCATTTTTCTTGATTTGTGGGATGAATGCAATGACATTTAATCCAAAATATAGCTTTTCCCTGATAATGAACAAACGAAAGAAAAAAATCCCGTTCAACATTCCGGAAAAATTGTTACCCTGATTGTAAGAACCTGACCATTTGATTCTATTTTGCGGTATAAAAACCCACTATGAAAAAACTTATCCCTTCAGTTTTACTCTCCCTATCCCTGTTCCGGGTTTCCGCCCAGGATGCGAAAAATAATCAGACAGCCACCGATTTCCCTACCGGAATCCGGAAAGTCGTGCAAGCTTATCGAAACAATTTTTCAACACTACAGGGCAATCCCAGTTCACGGGACGGCAACAGCGGCACGTTCGCCTCCAAAGTGTGTATCACGGGTGCGGTCAGTTGTGAAATCAGGAGATACGCATCGGTCAAGGACAAATCGGCCAGCTGGACCTGTCTCCTTTTTGAAGGTGATGAATTTTCCGAAGCGGCCAAAGTGTACAGGAGCACCTGCACCGAGCTTAAAAAAACGGCCATAGACATCGGAGGCGGACAGTCGTTGGGTTTCGCAGGACGCATCAGCACCCCGGATGAAAACCTTCGCTTCACGG
Source organism: Ferruginibacter sp. (assembly GCA_044238165.1). Taxonomy (GTDB): domain Bacteria; phylum Bacteroidota; class Bacteroidia; order Chitinophagales; family Chitinophagaceae; genus Ferruginibacter. Next base: position 3,003 of record JBIIDU010000223.1, read on the forward strand.
GAACCAACCTGAAGGCGGAAAGCAAGAACACGGCATTCATGAACCTCATTGCCGGAGTGGAACTCGTGAACAACTATGCGGGATGGGAAGTGCGGCTCAGTTTTTACTCGGGCAGCATTCCCCGGGACGAGGAATAAAAAAGGGCACCGCAACGGCGGCACCCTTTTTCGTAATCAAGACAAACAGTAATTAGAAGTTCAAAAAAGTTATTGCATATAATCACCCTAATTGACCAGGGAGATATTTCCGTTGTAGGGAATAACGGTTCCGCTTCCACAAACAATTTCTGCGATATATACAAATACGTCTGTAAGCAAACGGGCTCCCTTATATCTTCCGTCCCAGCCTGAGGCCGGATCGTTCGCCATGAAATCATACTTGGAAAAGACCATTTCACCCCAGCGGTTGAAGATCCGCAGCGAACGAACTTTATAAAGTCCGATACCGCGGATGAAGAAAATATCGTTCATGCCGTCGTTGTTGGGCGAGAATGTATTCGGTATGAAAACATTGTTCGCCGTGCAGGTAAGCGCGATGCTCACTTTGTCTTTGGCGGTGCAGCCATCGGCATTGCGCACCTCTATCGTGTAATCGGTGTTTTTAGAGGGCCGGACCGTTACGCCATAACTTCCGTTCCTGCTCAGTTCTTCCGTAGGGCTCCAGAACGCTTCAGTGACATCAGGCGATACCACCGGGTCGAGATTCACGAATGCGCCGGCAGCGATGGTCTTATCAGCACCTGCATCTACAGTAGGATTGGCGGCCACTTTCACATGAATATATCCCGTATCGTTCCCACAGGCATTGTTCACATTGCCCACCACCCGGTAGGTGATGTTCTCTGTGGGCGAGGCCACAGGTGATGAAACTGAGGGGTTACTGAGCCCTGTTGCAGGCGACCACTGGTAACTGGTTGCGCCGCTTACGATGAGTTTTTTGGATGCGCCCTTACAAATCGTTTCTTTCTCGTTGTAAATCAATTTTGCGGGTCTGTTCACATGTACAATCACGGTGTCTCTTCCGAAACATCCGTTGACTGAAGTCCCTTTCACCATGAACAGCGCATCCGAGGCCGGCGAAACAGTAGGCGCAGCACAATTGGTGCAACTCATGCCCGTGCCGCTCCATTCATAGGTTGCAGCGCCTGTAGCATTGATTATTACCGCCGTG
>JBIIDU010000224.1:0-4099 GCA_044238165.1 Ferruginibacter sp.
CTGCTTGTTCACATAGGTTGTAAGTGACCTTGGCAGGTAATAGATCAACAGGTAGACTTCATACACCAGTATGAATGAGAACGGCGTGTAAATTGCCGCAATCGGATTCTTGAACAGTTCCGGAGCATTTCCGGGACCGGCTATCCTGAAATTGAACAGCAAAATGATAAACAGGTGTACGAGAAAACTCAGGATGGCTATGATCAGGAAAATCTGTTCGCTTCTCTTTTGGGTCGCCGGAGAGAGCAACTTCTGATAGACAGTCTCAAAACGGTTATTGGTCACACAGCCTTAATTAGAATGAAACGAATCTAAATATACCTTTTTTATCCAAAATACTGAATCAGAGCCGTTGTATTTCCGGACGCAGGCCTCCCGACCTTGCAGCGCCGTCACTTTTTCACGCAAAGCCGGTAAGGCTTTTTTTAAGTCGCAAAGTAATGGAGAGCTGTGACCCTCTTTCCATCATAGTAATCATTCAATCATACCCATCATAGTTCAGACAAATAGGTTCGTGTGCCTGGAACCGAGGGAGGATGTCAGGGCTAAAGCCCAAAACAATATTGGGCTTCCCGTTCCCCGCCCTAAAGGGCGGAGTTAATGGTTCGCGTGCCACGAACCAAGGCAAGTGCGTCAAGGCTTTAGTAGCAGCCGGCACACGAGAGGACTCGTACCCCAGGTGGAGCACCCCGAAACGGCAGTTCCCACCGGTAATTCGCCAATCTGACGTTAAAAAGCAGGATATCAGTTGCGGAACCTTCAAAACACATTTGGATAATTCATTCAAACTTTTACTTTTGCAAAAAATCAAACCGCAAAAGCTATGTTCTGGACACTTGAATTGGCCTCCCATCTGGAAGACGCACCCTGGCCCGCAACAAAGGATGAGCTGATCGATTACTCCATCCGGAGCGGCGCGCCAATCGAGGTGATTGAGAATTTGCAGGAACTGGAAGACGAAGGCGGAGAAGTCTATGAGAGCCTGGAAGACATCTGGCCCGATTACCCCAGCCAGGAAGATTTCTTTTTCAATGAGGATGAATATTGAGCATCCTTCCCTCTTCCAACGATTTTACCGAATCAAAACTTTGAACCGGCCCTGGGCCGGTTTTTTCATTTGGATCTGCGTGAAGCGAAGCTGACCTTGAAATAAATCAGCAATACCGACAAAAAGCAGATGATGGCATTGCAGACAATGACCGGCCAAAGACCCTTCCCTATTCCGTAAACCATCCAAACCACCGTGCTCACAAAAATGATCAGCAGCATGTTCATGCTGAGGTCGTCGGCTTTTTTGGTCCGGTACACCCGGTAAACCTGCGGCAGGAAAGTGATGCTGCTCAGCAGAGAACCGAAGTGGCCGGCGAGGTCGATCATGTCCATGATGTACTGAAAAAAAATTATTTACCCATTTGCTCGATGACCGACTGGGTGACGCCGGTGAACGAGAAGCCTCCGTCGTGGAAAAGGTTCTGCATGGTGACATAGCGTGTCAGGTCGCTGAACAGGGTCACGCAGTAATCGGCACAGGCTTCTGCGCCGGCATTGCCCAGGGGACTCATCCTTTCAGCATAGTCTATGAAACCGTCGAAACCCTTCACACCGCTGCCGGCGGTAGTGCGGGTCGGCGACTGCGAAATGGTGTTCACCCGCACTTTTTTGCGGACGCCGTAATGATAACCGAAACTGCGGGTGATACTTTCCAGCAGGGACTTGGCATCGGCCATCTCGTTATAGTCTGGGAAAACTCTTTGTGCGGCGATATAACTCAGGGCCACCACGCTGCCCCATTCATTGATGGCATCAAGCTTCATGGCAGTAGCCAGCACACGGTGCAGGCTGGTGGAAGAAATGTCGAGCGTACGGGCGTTGAAGCCGTAATCGATTTCGGTGTAGTGCTTGCCCTTTCGCACATTGAGGCTCATGCCGATGGAATGCAAAATAAAATCGACACCGCCTCCGAAGTGTTCCATCGAGCGGTTCATCAATGCAAGCACATCATCGTTGCTGCTCACATCACAACCCACCACAGGTGCGCCAACCTGTTCGGCCAGCTTGTTGATTTCGCCCATACGGAGCGCCACGGGGGCATTGGTCAGCAGCAGGGATGCACCTTCTTCGTGACAGCGCAGTGCGGTTTTCCAGGCGATGGACTTTTCATCGAGCGCACCGAATATGATTCCTTTCTTTCCTTTTAAGAGTTGATGAGCCATTGAGTGATTTTTTGGGACAAATGTACTACAGAAGCGCTGAATGCCGGGACGACTGCCTCAAGGAAAGCCTATTTTCCGCCATAACCGGAAAAATAGGATTTCAGGTTCGGAGGAAAGCGTCTGGGCCTTTTCAATTCCATCGCGTAAACAGCCCGGCCAAGCCCTTTCAAAAAGTCGAGGGCAGGGTCTTCGGCAAGGAAAGTACCGGGAGTGCGTGTCACCGTGGCGGAAAGGAAGAACTCTGTTTTTGCCGTGGTATCGGCGAAATAGGCCACATCGAGCAACCGCCCGTTGGCAGTATCGGACACATTGAATATGCGAAGGCCTGCGGACAGGGTATCACCCTTGCTTCCACCACAATAAAGCAACTTGCGGAGGCAGGGAAAATAGCGGACCGTATCGTCGCGATAAGGGGGCAGGATACTTTCTGAAGGCAGCAGCCCCATGTAATGAAAAAGGAAACCCTGATCTTCAGCACTGATATCAAAACGTTTTTCCCTTGTGAACCTGTTCGGAAATACCAACGAAACCAGCATGTTGTGCAGGTCTTCAATACCGGCCAGGTTCTTTTCCTCTTTCCTGCCCGGCCCCTCTGTCTGAGAAGCGGCGTATTGAGAAGGTATGCGGTATTGCACATTCAGATCATCGTCGTAAAAGACCACCGGATTTGAGTAGCGGTTTTGTTCGGCTGTGAAGCGTCCTCCTATTCTGGCGGGCAGATGCACCTGCGTATACCCAAGAGCCGATAGGCACTTACCAACATACTGTCTTCCGGCAAATTCAAAAATCCTGTTATAGGCACCCGCATCACCGGCAACCAGCATCCGTTTGAGGTAATTGGCGAGTGCAGGCTTGCCGTCGGCCGTAGTGGGATCGTTATAGGCAGGCGTCAGCCCAGCATTGCCTGCTTCGGTGAGCATGGTGGTGAACTTATCGATACCCACCGAATCGTGCAGCTCAGCCATCCGCTTGAGCGAAAACACTCCCAGCGGAAGGGCTCCCCCCAGACCGGGATCGAACCTGCTTCCCGGGTCCACATCAAAATACTCGCTTTGCAATACTGCGTTGCCGTTGGCCCCGCGGTCGATACGGGTATAGATCAACTGAATGCCGTGCGATTTCTTCCGGGACGAAATCCATCGCAGCAATTCGGGATTTGCCGAAAAAAAAGAGCTGAACCAGGGCGAGGTCCTGCCTGTATCGGTGTTGTGCACAAACCCTTGAACGGCCCTATCCCCAGTTAGTTTCCCAGGCCCTGCAAAACAATGACACCAGCTAAGCAGCTGCATCAAAAACAAAATAAAGGGCAGCGGAAAACCAAGGTATTTTCCGGACAAAAAAGCTGGTTGAAAGTGGCGCATGGGGTGCAATATGCACCGAAAATCTAAATTAGGGCACCCCCTGCCTCCAACGTGTTTTTCCCCTATCTTTGCCCACTTGAAAAAAATACTATATCCGCTAATAAAAGCACATTTATGAAACTCAAAGGGTTAATCTGGTTCTTCGCGATTGCATTGATTCTCATATCGATATGGGAGATTTCGTACACATTCGTTGTGCGGAACTATGAAAACAAGGTAAAAGCCCAGGCCGAAAAAACCGTACGTGCCCAAAATCCCCAGCTCAAGGGTGAAGACAAGGAACTGATGGTAAAAAGCCGGATGCAGCGTATTCTCGACAGCACCCGCGACAAAGAAATATACCCCATTGTAGGTACCAGCTACCAGAAATGCAAGGAAAACGAACTTAACCTGGGCCTCGACCTTCAGGGTGGTATGAGTGTTACCATGGATGTAAGCCTCGAAGGATTGCTCAAGTCGATGAGCAACAATCCGCGCGATACCGCTTTGCTGAAAGCCATCCAGACCGCCAATGCGCAGAAAGTG
>JBIIDU010000328.1:0-4098 GCA_044238165.1 Ferruginibacter sp.
TGCTTTTTCATGTTTAAACCATTTAAGTTAGAGAATTTTCTCTAAACCCTGTTGGTTTAAATTCGGGGGACCTGACAAATGGACGAGCTCATTCAAAACACCAAGCCTGAAGCAGTCCTTGCGTTTGGTACCATTTATGACCATCTTGAAATTATAGAAAAGTTTGCGCCTTTGGGGATTCATGTCATGGTTGAAAAACCATTGGCTGTGAGTCTAGAACATGCAAAGAAAATGGAAACATTGGCGAAAAAGCATGGCATTCAACTCCTTACAAACTACGAGACTACCTGGTATCCAACGGTACATGCGGCTCATGAACTATTAAATAAAGATAGCGTTGGCAGTTTGAGTCAACTAATAATACGGGACGGACATAAAGGACCTTTGAAAATAGGAGTGAATAAAGAATTCTTAGATTGGCTTACTGACCCTGTTAAAAATGGAGGTGGGGCAATCACGGATTTCGGATGTTATGGGGCAAATATTGCTACCTGGATGATGAACGGAGAAAAACCCTTATCAGTTGTGGCAGTGACACAACAATTGCAAAAAGAAAATAACCCTAATGTTGATGACGAATCAACCATAATTCTCACCTATAAAAATGCAAAAGCAACTATACAGGCTTCCTGGAATTGGCCAATAGGTAGAAAAGACATGGAAGTGTACGGACAGAAAGGTGCTATCTTTACTGATAACAGGAGTGACCTGAGAATACGTATAGCTGAAGGTTATGATGGATTTCATGAATCTAAAAGCAGATTGGATGAACTCCCATCTCCTTATAATGACCCATTTGCATTTCTTGCAGCTGTCATCAATAAAGAAATTTCTTTGACAAAATATGATCTTTCCTCACTTGAAAACAATATGATTGTTATGGAAATACTTGATGCAGCAAGATTATCTGCCAGAAAAGGAAGAGTAGTAAGAATGAAATAACAACGACCAGCTAACACGGGTTTTGCGTCAGGCGGGCTGATGTGCAGATTTGGGGCTTTGTGCTTCTATTTAAGTTCAGTGCAGGTTGACAGTTTTGTGCTCCGATTTCCCGCCCGAACGGAATGCCACGAAACGTTATATTTCAGTTGAAGACGCAAAAAATCTTGCTACAAAGCACGATTGAAAATGGAAAATCAGAAAGTGTTGAAACCAAAAGTTATCACGAAAATAGAAAGTGGAAACTTGAAGGAGAATTTTAAAATTTTGATGAATAAGAATATATATTATTCAATTTCTTTTCTTACATTGGTAATATCACTAGTGATTTTGCTTGTCCCTTTCACAAGTGTTTCTTCAAATAATCCAGGTGAATTTCGTTATTGTAGATATCGATTATCAGTTTATGAATTTTGGCATATAGAATCAGACGGAGAAGGATATGTGGAATCCGATACTTATTTTGGCAAAATAAAACTTGAAAGGAAAATTGGTGGTCCATTAGAATATTTTGGTTTGAAGGAAATAGAAGATGGAAAGGTTGAGAAGTAGCATGTGGAAAAGTGTTGCGTAAAAATATTTTAAACTACACGTTTTACTTTGGCAACCGAACACAATACAGCGGTTAGCCGCAATGGCCGGTACCGATTTTCCGCAGCGGGAAAATCTACAGCCGGAAATTTTCATATACTTACACTCAATCGTTCAACCTGCCGCCAATGCGGCTAGCCGCGGAACGTTATAGGCTATATTTCAACACGATCATGCTAAAAACTATATTATTAATCTTATTTCCAGTAACATTTTTTGGCCAGACAAAATATTTTGAAAACTATAGAGAACATTCAAAGTATGAAGGCGATTTTAATGGCGATAAGCAAATTGATCAAATTGTGGTTTATGAAAAACATTGTGACAGTATGCACGAAAATGTACTTGAAGGTGCATATTGTAGAAGTGTAGCAATTTATTTAAAAGAGAATAAGAACTTTATCTTGTACGGTTTTAACGATAATTTAATTGATTGTTCAACGTGTGGCGGTGCTGGAGTTGGTGACCCTTTTCAAGATATCAAAATAAAAAATCAATACTTTTCAATTGAATGTCTTTACGGAGCTTGTGATAAAACATTCTCTGTGATAACCTTCAAGTTTGACAAGAAATCGAAAGAATTCTATTTATATAAAATTGGAAATGAAGATTATAGTTGTAACGTAGAAGAAAATCCAAACGGAGAAATTAAAATCAAAACGCAGACAGAAACTGTAAAGGATTTTGGGAAAGTTAAATTTGTTGATTATAAATAAACACTGCTCATAACAGCCGTTTGAAGTAATTGCTGGCTCGGGATTTATTTAGGAAGTTTTGTCTTTGTTTTTATTCTTTTATAAGACGTTGTTTCGTTCTAACTTCTCGGCATATTTGATAACTCCTGTCTTTGGAAGCCGCAACTCCATACAAGTGGCGGAACGTTGTACGTATTTTTGGAACAGCACATTATTATGAAGGTACTTAAGTCATCAATCTTCTTACTTATACTTATAAGTTGCAAAGACAGTTACTACTGGAGAAAAGACTTTGAAAATCAAACATTCGATAAAGTCACAATAAACAAACTCTCATTATACGACACACTTCGAAAAAGCATCTTGCAAAATTATGGTGAATTTCAATGGGAAGAAACGCAGAGCAACTTGACATACATTTATAATTTCGACACAACATATTATAAAGGTGGAATCAATCACTTTGAAATTCCAAGAAAAATACGTTCAGAAATTATCCAACTTTTTAATAAAATAGGTCAGGCAAATATTCTGGGGTTTACTATCTATAAGGATAGTTCTTTAAAAATTTATGTTAGAAATACTTTTCTTGATGAACATTATTTAGATGTAAGGGAAAGTCTGAGTTGGTACCCCAAAAAAAGCAAAATAGAAAAATTAGAATTTCCTTTTAAAGACACACTTTTAACAGAAAAATGGCAATACGAAATTTGGTACGATAAGAGATCTGAATTCTAATACCCCCTACAACACAGCATAAAGCAAATGCGGGGCGGACGAGGGTTTTTCCGGTCATTAATACGCCACGCAGCAGCGGTTTCGGCCAGACACTCATCTTTGGTCACTCGCGCTAATTTCATCCGCCTTGCGTGTGGCAGCTCCGGTACTGGTCGGACACAGCAACAAATGCCCACGTCTTCGCCTGTGCCCTTACGTTACTTTTTCTACTGTAACTCACTTCATTTTTTTGAAGAGAGATCACGAAATGAAGCAGAGAAAAAAAACAGCACCACCACCGCTAAACACTGAAGCCCAAGTACAAGCGGCAGGGAAACAGAAGTATGTGCGGCCCAATAACCCAGTACCAGCAAGAGCAGCACATAGCCGTAAGCAGCAAAAAGCCAGAAGCGGTTGAATGCAATAGGAAAAACCCGCTGCGCCGCAGCATAAAAAAATGCGGTAAACAATAGTTGTAGCAATACATTGATCTGCATCACCCAGCCGACATCATGCCCACGCGCCAGAAAATGATAGCAGAGCCATGTGAGCAGGAACTGTAGGGTAGCAACAGCCAGCAGCAGGCCCGAGCGCTCGCGGTACACCAGCTGCTGGATAAAGAGCAGGCTGATGCCCTTGCACACCGATGCCGCCACCACCGGAATGAACAGTGGCGCATACTGCGCATAAACGGGGCGGCTGATGACAACAGGCAGCAGGGTGCAGGCGAGCAAAATAGCGGATGCGGTGAAAATAATTCCGGCAAGGTAGTGCTGCTGGGAGGTCTTTAGATTTGACGAAGCCCCCGGATCCATAAAACCCTTCATCCACACAGGCCGGTACACATTCTCAAACACATCCACACAGGCGGTGTGGATGCTGCCGGCAATCACCAGCACCGAAAACACGCCCAGCATCGTAGCACCATATTCGCGGCCCACGAAGAAACGGTCGTAATACAACTGCAGCCAGTTGAGCAATAAAAAAGGAATCAGCGGCAACGTATACCGAAGTGCCCGGCGAACGGGACTCCAATCGGGGTGGAAGCCGAAAACGCGCAAACACCATATGGCCATCAGCAGAATCTGTACCAGGGCGAGCATACTACGGGCAATCGCCACTCCCCGGAAATCGAGCCGAAGAAGATAGATGGCCG
>JBIIDU010000227.1:0-4097 GCA_044238165.1 Ferruginibacter sp.
AAGAAACTTTACGCATCTCGCTTTCATAGTAAGCCGTGAGTCGCCGATAATGCCGGGTTTTCTGAAAAGCAGGGGAAAAGCGCACGCTTAAATCGGCCGGAAGAGCGGTTGAAAAAGCTTCCGGCGTCATCATGACCTTGAATCCGATAAGTTCCTGCGCGGCCAGATAACGGCAGATATCGCGCCGGTCGGACTCAAACAATTGTACCATACGCTGAAACCCGTTTTTCAGCAAGGAGTCCGGAGGCACCTGCCCCCCTGCCTTTGAGCGGAAGGCCCTGTTGGCATTCAACCAGCGCAGTTTTTCGTGGGTATATGCCTGAACCGCCTGGTTGTCGGCATCGATTTTTGCAAACCGGATTTCACTGAAGCGGAGCCCTTCGGGTATGCTGAAGGCGACATTGGTTCTGCTGTTTACCCAGAAATAATTCTGATTGTCGAGCCGGCTGGAGAAATAGAAAGGCTCTTTTCCCATCGGCACTACCTGAAGGCGGATCATTCCGTCGAAGCCTTTCATCCACGGACGGTTGCTCAGTTCAAAAGCCTCGTCAACAATCGGAACAGAATCAATCAGATTGAATTCACTTCCGGAATTCAGTGTGCCCGGGCTGCTCACATTCAGTATATAGATTTTATCGCACAGTTGCGCATGGGATCCGATATTGCCCCTGATATGCTGTGCCGATGATCCAATGTGAACCAGCAGCAAGACCAACAAAAAAGCGTAGCGCATAACATATGATTTAGGATGAAGTTTTCCAATGCAATCGTACAGCAACCCTATTCGCCAGGAGATGGGCGCGGAGCAGAAAAAAACCGGTGTGGGAAAGGCTTCGGGCGGTTGTTGCCCGCCGACAGAGAACAACTGTTCCGCACACCGGCCTCAGTTCTCTTCCGGAATCAACGAGCAAGTTTCCGGGCATTGATTTCCGTCTGCGCCTTCCTGTAATCTTCCGTGGCCGACAAGCCGGCCACCGATTTTTCAAAAGAAGCCAGCGCAGCTGCATATCGGTCGGAAAGCACACGAAAATCGGTGGCACTTACCGAAGTTGTTTTTGCGGCAAGCAAACTGGTTTGCAAATTCTGGAATGGAGTCAAAAGCCGGTTACCGTTCGTTTTCAGCCAGCCGGTAAAACTTACCAGCCGGTCATAATGTACGGTAATCACCAGATCCAGGGCCATCGGATTTGACTTGCAGGTGCAGCGGGAGAATTCAAGAAAGCAACTGCATTCTGCACGGGTGGCTTCCGGGCAGCAGAGCGAGCAATCGGTAAACCAGCAGTCGCTGGCACAACGTCCGCCGGGGCATTTGTTCAGGGCCGCATCACCGGAAATCTGTGCGGTTGCGATGTTGAAGATCGCCATTGCGATCAGGATTCCAAAAAACTTTTTCATGTTGTTTAGTTTTAATAGATTTCCCTACTCTTTTCTTATACGGTTTTCGGGATCGCCGTATCCGATTCGCCGACACAGGCAATGCAGTTCAATTTTGTAGGACCGGGCTGCATCCGCCATCCGTGCAAATCCGATGCTGCAAACATCGCTTCTCGACCGGCGCGGTTCCATGGTGAGAACACCCGAAATGCTCCGTATTTTCCACAATTCTTTTCGGTGAAAAAAAACAGAGGCTTCGGAAAACCGCAATAGCACAGGGTTTCCCACGATTACGACGTTGAAATGTGCATAACTAATATATTTTGCATAAACCATCGATACGGAATCATGTTAATTTTATTCATGCAACCAACAGCATTGTCCGGTGGGTGTTATGATAAGCGTGGCGATGTAAATAACGTTTATGCCTTACCGTTATATCGGTCGCCCGGGCGGGCAACTACGGCAAGTGCTTGAAAAAATGAAGCCTGGGGCAGCTTTGGTTGTTGACAACTATCTTCCGTTCTCTGCTGAAAATATTCATCGCCTGATGTGATCCAATCAGCGCATGCCCCCCGGCCCGACAGCTCTGCATTTTCCGGTACTGAACATCCGTTTCTTTTCGGATTAAGAAATGAAGCGCGTGCCCCTTTGCTGCGCGCCAGGGAAGAAAATCATCATTCTTTAAAGATGATTTTCCCTTTGAAACAGCAGTGGCAAGGGATATACTTGCATTCAAAAAAGCAAAACCATGCTGTCAATGTCCCTCATACAAAAAATACCCGCCAATGTTACAGTTTACAGGTAATCTTATTTATATGGCCATCATCGTTGTACTGCTGATGGGTCTACTTGCATGTTCCATCATCTTCATCGCCTGCCGGAAAAGGCTCCGGAAAGGGGAACATCTGCGTATGTTGGAAGGTATGCGCAGCGGCCATGAAAATGTCTTGTTGCAATCGCAACTGGAAATTCAGGAAAACACCTTTCAACATATAGCCCGGGAAATACACGACAACATCGGGCAAAAACTCACGCTGGCCAAGCTGCAACTCAGTTCGAGGAGCGAAGCCGGCCGGGAAGAACCGACCACCCTGCTGACCGACTGCTACGCACTTATTTCAGAGGCGATATCCGGGCTGAGCCAGCTCTCGCACAACATGGGAACCGATACCATCATGGCGAACGGTTTCGTAAAGGCCATCGAAGCGGAGCTCAGGCATATCGACAAGATCAGCGGGTTCACCACTTCGCTGAACATCACAGGTAAAGAGTATTTCCTGAAGGACGAACGCGAGCTCATCCTTTTCCGCATTGCGCAGGAGTGCCTCACGAATATCCTCAAACATGCCTGCGCATCGCATATCAATGTGGATGTGCATTTCAACAGCAATCATCTGCAACTCGACATTGGCGACAACGGGAAAGGATTCAAGGTCGACGAAAGGAACTGCGGGTCGGGCATCCACAACATCCGAAGCCGCACCGGGCTCCTGGAGGGAAACTGCAGGATCACCAGCAATATCAACGGAACCCTGGTACAACTCAGGATTCCTTACCACGAAAAACAGGAGCAGGGCCGAACGGAGGCGCAACGGCAAAGACCGAGGCTGTGCCCATCGGAAAAACTGCACAACAGCAACTGAAGCGAAACCAATTTTCTAACTCCCAATAAACCTGTTATGAAAAATTCAACCCCCTTCAACATCATGCTGGCCGACGACCATGTATTACTGCGCAACGCCCTCGGGCGGTTTCTGGAAAATGACGACTGTTTCCGGGTAACCGATGTACTGAGCGACGGCCAGGAACTGATGGAAAAAATCAGGGAAGGCAGGAAACCCGATGTGGTGCTGCTCGACCTCAACATGCCCCGGATGGACGGTTTCGAAACCAGCAAATGGCTGAGCCGGAACCATCCCGACATCAAAATCCTGGTGCTGACGATGTACGACTCGGAAACCGCGCTGATCCGCCTGCTGCAGGACGGGGTCAGGGGCTTTCTCAAAAAAGATGCACATCCCAACGAGCTCAAACATGCCCTGGTAACGGTGGCGGAAGACGGATACTATTATACCGGCAACACCCACGGAAAACTGTCGGCCTGGTTCAGAAAGTCGAAGGATAGCCGGGGATCGCTCGACAAGAACCTGCTCTCGGAACGCGAAATCGACTTTCTCAAACTGGCTTCCACCGACATGACCTACAAGGAAATTGCCATGAAAATGAATGTAAGCACGCGCAATGTGGACAATTACCGCGACCTGCTGTTTGAAAAGCTGGATGTGAAAAGCCGGGTTGGCCTGGCCGTATTCGCGGTGCGAAGCGGTATCGTAAGTTTCTGAGCGGGCCTATTTGATGAGCTTGTGCCGCATGCCGTACATGATCAGTCCGCCGATGGTTTTGGCGTTGACTTTCATTTTCATGTTCTGGCGAATGGTTTCGATGGTGCGGGGGCTCAGGAAAACGACCTTGGAGATTTCCTCGGTGGTTTTGTCTTCGGCGAGGAGCTGTAGGATTTTCAGTTCCTTTTCGTTGAACGTGACCACTTCCTGCCCCAGGGCATTGGGGCGCACATTCTTTTTCTGCAGCAATTTACCCATCACTGCCTTGTTGACCAGGTCGTTGAAATAGAAATCGTCGTTGGAGCAGGTAAGAATCGCGTTGTAGATCTCCTCAGGGTCGGTTGTTTTTGTGAGGTAGGCGTTGGCGCCCATTTCCAT
>JBIIDU010000226.1:0-4097 GCA_044238165.1 Ferruginibacter sp.
TAGTGAAAAACATGTTGTGGCCGGATGGGGTAAAGCACGTTGGGAAGAGGAAAAGTCTGCACTGGTATAATACGAAAATGATGTATAAATCAGCCCGAAATTTTCCCGTATAATGCCGATGTGATAGCTGTTTGGGCCAATATTATTGGTCCATTACAGATATCCAATCGGTATAACTGCTCTTCTTAAGGCAATAGTTGTCATAAAAAAAGCCGGCACATCAAAGCGCCGGCTTTATACATGGATTGTTTGTGTTTAGTTTTTCTGCATCTTTTTATTGTAATTGAAACGCCCGCTGTGAACCTGCACATAATAGGTGCCTTTGCCAAGGTTAGGTAAGTCGCTGAGCACAATTGTGTTGTTACCCCTGTTCACTGTCAAATTGCGGGAGTGCACTGTCTGGCCGGTGATGTTTCGGATAACGAGTGATGCGTTTTCTGCTTCCGAGGCGGTGATGGTCAGGGTGAACTGGCTGTTGAACGGGTTGGGATAGATGTCAATTCCCGTGCGGTCATCCAGTGTTATTCTTGCAATGTTGGAGAGGCTCGCCTTCCCGTCGAGGTCCAGTTGCCGGAGGCGATAATAGGCATACTTGGCCAGTCCTTCCACTGTATTGTCCTGATAACTGTATTGCCTGATGTTGTTGCTGTTACCTGCACTGGCCACAGTGGCGATTCTGGTGAAATTCACACCGTCGGCACTTCTCAATACTTCAAAATTACCGGCATCTATTTCCTGGCTGGTTTGCCAGTCGAGATAGGCAGATCCATTGCTATAGCGGGCACTGAATGCCGTGAGCTTTACCGGAGTAGGATTGCAATCGGCGACAATCAGCGTATAGTCGTTGAAAAGCCCGCATGTCGGGGTATTGAGCGCAGCCTGAGAGCTTGCCACCACAAGCCGGTACTTATAGCCGTTCATGGCTGTTGTTGCCGTACCGATGTTGTAGGTGAGCGTCAGGGTGTTGTTCACATAGGTGCCCTGCGCTCCTGTGGTCAGATTGGTGAATGTCGATCCTCCGTCTGTACTGCGCTGCCATTTGTACCATTTGTTCAAACGTGTGGGATCGGTTACGGTGAATGTAGCCCCTACCGGGTTTCCGGAGCATACCGAGGAAGGGCCGCTGACACTGATCTGCGATTGGCAGGTGTTGAAGGAGATGTCGTCAATGCCAACGTCGTTGCCACTGGCGACGCTGGTGGCGTTTACTATTTGTAAATCAACCCTGTCTGTTGTGGCAGTGAAAGATCCCGATATCTTCACCCAGATAGGTGTGGTATTGGACCTGAGCGGCCCGGAATTGGCAATGACGTTTCCGTTTACCTTGAAAGAGAGGTTCGGTTCGGTACCTGATGCTCCGCTCGGAAACAAGTTGATGGCCCATGCTGAGAATTCGTAGGTGGAGCCGATGCAGACGGGAATGGCCTTCATTTCGAAAAAGACCGGGCTTATCGTATTGTTCGGTGCTCCGTTCACTGCCATAAAATAACCGCCGTCGCCGGTATGGTCGGCACCTCTCCAATCGCCCTTGATACAATTGCCTCCGTTAGAATTCCCAATGACTTTGAGAATAGAGTATCTTCCCTCGGGTCCAAGTCCACCGCTTGCCGAAGTGTAGGTATAGCCCGAACAGGGGAGCATCTCTCCGTTCGTGTTGCATCCGCTGAGGGCATTGCCCACGTTTTCCGCAGGACTGTAAGAATTCCCGCCGGAGTGGATGCAACTGGCTGCCGATGTATTGGGCGTTATGAATGGACGGCTGAATGTGCCACGGGCACCCAGCAGGTTCGGTCCTTTGTTGCCGAAACATTGCGAATAAGCCCATTTCCCGGTCAGCATTACCGAACAAAAAATCATCAAAGTGGTAAACTTTTTCATTTTTTTTGTTTTACTGATTAATAATGGTTTTCCGGAGGTGAAATCAATGGGTGTTCAAGCGGATTTTATTGTTTTTGAATTTTGGCGTTGTATTGGATACGGTCACTGTGCACCTGCACATAGTATTGGCCGTTTTGAAGCGCGGGCAACTGTTCCAGGGTAATGCTGTTGTTGCCCCGGATCACTTTCACCATACGGCTGTGTACAATCTGGCCTGTATTGTTGCGGATCACCACGGTGGCGTTTTCGGTAGCTGGGGCGCTGAACGCAACGGTAAACTGGGTGAAGAAAGGATTCGGGTAGATATCCATACCGCTTCTTTCTCCCAGGCTCAGTCTTACTATGTTGGAAAAGCTGTATCGGCCGTCCTGATCTACCTGACGGATCCGGTAGTAAACATATTTTCCGTTTCCGGCAGTATTGTCCTGATGATTGTAGTTTCTCAGTGAAGCGCTGTTTCCGGCGCTACGAACAGTGGCAAGGTTGGTGAAGTTGTTTCCGTCATAACTTCTTTGGATTTCAAAACGGGCGGTATTTATTTCCTGGCTGGTCTGCCAGTCGAGGTAGGCGATGCCGTTGGCATAGCGCCCGTTGAAAGTGTTGAATTTGACCGGTGTGATTCCGCAATCTGCAACGGCAAGGACAAAGTCGTTATAACGTCCGCAGGTTGCGGTTTCGAGTCCTGCCTGAGAGGAAGCGATTACAAGGCGGTAGACACGACCGTCCATGCCCAGTGTTGTAGTTGGGATGTTATAGTCGACTGCATAGGAGTTGTTGACAAATGATGCCTGCTCGCCGATTGTAAGGTCGGTAAAACTGAGTGCGCCATCCTCACTCAGCTGCCATTTGTACCAGCTGTTTTCGGAGGCCGGATCGGTAATGGTATAAGTCGCTGCTGCCGGATTTCCGGTACAAACAGTTTCAGGGCCACTTACCGCTACAAGCGAACCGCATGCCCGGATTGAAAGGTCATCAATACCCAGGTCGTTACCGCTGGCAACTGAGGTTGCATTCAGCACCTGCATCTGAACGGTATCCGTAGTTGCAGTGAAGAAACCGCTGATCTTGACCCAGGCCGGTACCGGCTGATAGGCCAGACGTCCCGAATTGGCTACTACCTGGTCGTTTATTTTCAGTGTGATATTCGGCTCCGAGCCCGCACTTGCCGAACCGGATGTGGAAGGAAGCACATTGATTACCCAGGCCGAAACTTCATAGGTGGTGCCAACGCATACTGGGATGCTCTTCACCTGATAAAATATGGGACTGGTGGAAGCGCTGGGTGCTCCATTGATCAGCATGAAATAGCCCCCGTCACCTGTATGGTCGCTGCCTCTCCAATCGGACTTGATACAGTTTCCTCCTGAGGTGTTTCCAATAGTTTTGATCAACGTATATCTTCCCTCGGGGCTTAGACCACCGCTGGCTGCAGAGTAGGTATAATCAGAGCAGGGAAGAATGTTCCCGGGTGCGCTGCAAGTGCTGATGGCATTGCCTACATTACCCGGTGGGCTGTAGGAATTTGCGCCTGAGCCCGCGCAAGCGGCAGCTGCAGGATTGGGATTGATGAATGGCTGGCTGAAGGTGCCTTTTGCCGCCATCAGATTGGGTCCCCTGACGCCAAAGCATTGTGCATGGGCGTGACCGCCGGTAAACAGAGCGGCAGTGGCCATCATGAGGAAAGATAACTTTTTCATTTTTTTGTTTTAATTGTCAGCAAATGGTTATCGGGGGCGCTGTTTTGATTTATGTTATTGAAGCCGTTTTATTGTTTTTGTAATTTGGTATTGAAGAGGATTCCTTCACCTGTCAATTGAACGAAGTAAGTGCCGCTTCCCAGAGGGGGCAACTGATCTACGGGAATGGTGTTGTTGCCCCGGTTCACTTTAAGGGTCCTTGTATGCACAACCTGACCGGTATTGTTTCGGATGATCAGGGTCACATTGGTTGCTGCCCCTGCAGGAAAAGATATTGTGAACCTGTTGCCGAATGGATTGGGATAGATGTCCATGCCGCCGCGCTCACCCGGATTCAGTCTGATGATGTTCGAAAGGCTGAACTTTCCGTCGGCATCTACCTGAAGGAGCCGGTAATACACAGATTTCCCTCCTCCGACTGTATTGTCCTGAAAACTGTAGTTTTTCACAGTGCTGCTGTTTCCTGCACCATGGACAAAAGCAAGGTTGGTGAAGTTGGTTCCGTCATAACTTCTTTGGATT
>JBIIDU010000225.1:0-4097 GCA_044238165.1 Ferruginibacter sp.
CTTTCTGCCGCCGGATGTGAAGAATATCGGGGTTACCGTAAAAAAGTCGCTCACCTTCCCGCTGATGATGGTTTCGCTCTTCTCACCTACCAAGGGTTACGATGCCGCGTTCATCAACAACTACGCCTTCATCAACCTGGTCGATGAACTCAAACGGATCAAGGGCGTGGGCGATGTATCGGTCATGGGCGGCTCGGAATATGCCATGCGCGTGTGGCTGAAACCCGACAGGCTCTCGGCTTTCGGGCTCACGGCCTCCGATGTCATCAACGCACTCCGCGAGCAAAACAATATCGTGCCGGGCGGCAGTTTCGGCGACCAGCCCGCTGCGCCGGGAACGGAAAACACATACACCGCCCTGCTGCAGCAACGGCTGGTATCGGAAGAGGAATTCGGCAACATCATCATCAAGTCTGCCGGCAACGGCGCACAGGTCAAGGTAAGCGATGTGGCCCGCGTGGAACTGGGCAACCAGGTATATGGGGTAAGCAGTTTCACCAACGGACTGCCCAGCGCCGCCGTCGCCATCTACCAGATTCCCGGATCGAACGGACTGCAGGTGTCGGAACTGGTAAAGGCCAAGATGGAGGAAATCAAAAAGAAATTTCCCAAGGGGCTCGACTACAAACTCTCGCTCGATACCACGGAAGCCATCAGCGCGGGCATCGAGGAGATCATCCATACGCTGGGTGAAGCGGTACTGCTGGTGATACTGGTGGTGTTCCTGTTCCTGCAGGACTGGCGGGCTACCCTAATACCTCTGATTACCGTGCCCGTATCACTCATCGGCACGTTCATCTTTTTTCCGCTGCTGGGTTTTTCCATCAACACGCTTTCCCTGCTGGGCATGGTACTGGCCATCGGTTTGGTGGTCGATGACGCCATCGTGGTGGTGGAGGCGGTCATGCATCATCTCGAACACGGCCTCGATCCCAAGGCCGCCACACGCAAAGCCATGAAGGAAGTGGGCGGACCCGTTGTGGCCATCGCCGTCATTCTTTGTGCGGTTTTCATTCCGGTGGCCCTTTCCGGGGGAATCACCGGCATGCTCTACCAGCAGTTCGCCATCACCATCGCCATTTCGGTGGCGCTATCCGCTTTCAATGCGCTTACCTTAAGCCCGGCCCTGGCCGCTTTGCTGCTGAAACCGAAAAAAGAATCGAAGGGATTACTCGCACGCTTTTTTGCCGCCTTCAACCGCATGTTCGACCGGTTCACCAACGGATATGCGAAAGTGGCCGGATTCGCCGCGCGAAAACTGATTGTAGCCGTGCTGCTGCTCGTGGTGATTGTGGCAGGAGCCGGCATCTTCGGCAAACTGGTTCCGAGTGGTTTTGTTCCGGAGGAAGATGAAGGGTATTTCATGATGGCGGTGCAACTGCCCGATGCCGCCTCGCTGGGCCGAACCGAAGTGGCTGCTGCAAAAGTGGCCCGGCTTGTCGAGCAGGAAGAAGGAATCGAAACCGTCACGCTCATCAACGGATACAACCTGATGTCGTCAACGACCGCACCGAATTCCGCCACACTGTTCATAGTGCTGAAAAACTGGGCCGACCGCGAAAAAACTTCCGCGCAACTGGTCCGGAAAGTCAACCACCTGATGATCAAGAATGTGACGGAAGCCACCGCGATGGCATTTGGCCCACCACCCATACCCGGATTGGGAAGTTCGGCAGGATTCACCATCATGCTGCAGGACAAATCGGGCAATTCGCCCGCCTACCTGGCCGAGCAGACACAGAAATATATTGCCGCCGTGAACAAGCGCCCCGAAATAGGCCGTATCATGACCTTGTTCCGGGCAAAAGCTCCGCAGAAAAACATCGAAGTGGACAAGGATAAAGTACAGAAACTGGGCATGCGCCTGTCGGATGTGAACGGCACCATCTCCACCTTCCTGGGGGGCAGCTTTGTCAACAATTACAATGCCTTCGGCAGGCAGTACCGCACTTATGTGCAGGCCGATGCCGACTTCCGGATGAAACCCGACGACATCAACCAGTTTTACGTTCGCGACAACAAAGGCGTGATGGTCAACCTCGCCACCCTGGTGAACGTAACCGATACCACCGGCCCCTCGTTCACCAACCACTTCAACATCTACCGCTCTGCCGAACTTTCCGGAGCACCTGCGGAAGGTTATAGTTCCTCACAGGCATTGGCAGCGCTGGAAGAAGTTGCCAAAGAAGTGTTGCCCCCCGACATGGGCTATCAGTGGTCGAACCTCAGCTATCAGGAAAAAGAGGGAGAAGGCAAAGGCGCTTCGGTGTTCATCATGGCGCTGGTATTTGTTTTCCTGATCCTGGCTGCGCAGTATGAAAGCTGGAAGCTGCCCTTCAGCGTACTGCTGGGTACGCCCTGGGCGGTAATGGGGGCCATGCTGGGCCTCTTTGTGGCCGGCTTGTTTTCTGCCACTTATGTGAACAATGTGTTTGCACAAATCGGGCTGGTGATGCTGATCGGGTTGAATGCCAAAAACGCGATCCTCATTGTGGAATATGCCAAAATGAAAAAAGACAACGAAGGCATGGATACACTGACTGCGGCCATCGAAGGCGCAAGGCTCCGCTTCCGTCCGATCCTGATGACTTCGCTGGCCTTTATCCTGGGCGTGATTCCCCTGCTGCGGGCTTCGGGTGCCGGCGCACAGGCAAGGCGCGTGCTGGGCACCACCGTGTTCAGCGGCATGCTCATTGCCACCATCCTGGGCGTTCTGCTGATTCCGGCACTTTATGTACTGATTGAAGGAAAGAAAAAAACAGCAGTACCCATCGCACCCGTAAACGGAACGGATGAACCCGACACAACAACGCATCATGCATAAGAGACATACAGGCAGCCTAACACTCATCGCCGTACTGTACTTCATCGTGCTTCCGGGTTGCCGGATCGCGCGCCCCTATTCCGGGCCGGAAGTTTCATCGGCACCGGTACAGTACCGCGACACAATAACGGTTGCCGATACCTCCGCGCTGATGAAATGGTTCGACCAGTATCAGGATACCGCACTGCGCAACATCATCCGCACGGCGCTCGACAATAACCGCGACCTGCTGGCAGCCGGTGCAAAAATTGAAGAATCACGGCTTATCAGCGGTATCATCAAAGCCAATCTTTATCCCCGCTTCGATTACAGCGCCCGTGCAGGTGGCGGACAGGCAGGCAGCAGCGCCCGTCAAGTTGCCGCTGGGGTAGACGGGACACTGTTCAATGCGTTAGGAGTGATGAACTGGGAACTGGACATCTGGGGTAAACTGAGAGGACAAACGCGTGCTGCAGTGGCACAATACCTCGCGGTAAGTGAAAACCGGAACGTACTCCGGTTCAGCCTGGTTGCGGAAGCCGCATCGCTGTATTTCCTGCTGCGCGATCTCGACAACCGGCTGGTCATTGCCCAAAAAACACTGACAGCGCGAAAAGAAAGTACAAAAATCATTGGCGCCCGTTTCAGCAAGGGATATATTTCCGAAATCGACCTGCTGCTGGCCGTTCAACAGGAAAGCCTGGCCGCTGCGGCCATTCCCAACCTGAAACGACAGATTGTACAAACAGAAAATGCACTGCGCCTGCTGATGGGCATGTCCCCGGGAGCCATATCACGAGGGCTTAGCAATTTCGACCAGATCTTATCCCCCGAAATACCTGTGGGGCTTCCCTCGCAGTTGCTGGAAAGAAGGCCCGACATCCGCGCCGCCGAAAAGTTGCTGAATGCCCAGTTTGAAAAAATCGGAGTGGCACAAGCCAACCGCTTCCCCACGCTGAGTTTGACCGCTGTGCTCGGCTTCGCCAGTCCTCAATTGAGCAGTTTCATTTCAGGCAAAGGTTTTGTCGCCAATGGTTTCGGCGGACTCACCGGGCCCATCTTCAATTTCCGGCAGAACAAGAACCAGATCGAAGTGGAAAAACAACGCACCCGTCAGGCGCAGCTGCAGTATGAGCAGACCGTGCTTGCGGCGTTCCGCGATGTGGACAATGCGCTGAACAATTACCGAACCTTCAATGAAGAATATGAGCAGCGGAACAACCAGGTAAAAGCGGCCACCAAATCGCTCGAACTCCACCGGGCGCGTTACGACAACGGTTATACCTCCTACCTT
>JBIIDU010000228.1:0-4086 GCA_044238165.1 Ferruginibacter sp.
AACCTGTTTTACATCATAGACCACCGAAGTTCCAAACAGATAGCCGACACGGACCGTCCGGTCAGGTAAAATCCGTCCACGCGGGGTGATGCCGGTTCCAATCAGGCTGTCCTGCAGGTTCGGATAAATGGTGGTATTGAAGTTGGCCGTCCACCAGGTGACTGGAATGCGATTGGATTGGATGAATTGGACTACCGAATCATTGACTTGGGAGAGTTGGCCAGCAAATGTATATGAGGAAGTGGCACCTGTGGACAATACCCGGGATGTTTCCGTCACCCGGTAGTACCCGTTTAAATATCCGTATGTGGATGCCGAGTAGACATTGATTAAAAAAGAAGCGGAAGCAGTGTCCCCATTTCGATTGTACGCGCGAACAATTCCGTTGTAAATGGAGCCTGCATTCAGGTTGTTCAGGGTGATGGAGGTTTGCAGGATCGAATCAGCCTGCCTGTTTCCATTCAGGAAGATGCTGTAATATATGGTGTCTGTCGTGTTCTGGCTGGAAGAAGGTGTCCATTGGATGGAGGCCTGGTTAAAACTGCGTTGAACTACGGTGGCGGAAAATGCCTGCAAGGGCCGGAGGTAAATCGGAGTAGTCATTCCCCCGATCATGTTTGCCCAACGCCGCCCGTTGTACACCTGCATTTCGCCGTTCGGTCCGCAATTGGTGCAAAACAACATCAGTCCGGTTGCGGGTTGTGCGATGTTGTCGCGTTGCGTGATGTTCATCCGCGGGAACAACAGGCCGCCATCGGTTCCGGCAACTTCCAGTGCCGCAGAGGGGTGAGGCGTGCGTGTACCGAATCCGATCGGCTGACTGATGGATACAAGGCAGCAGAACACCCCGATAAGAAAAAGGCAAAATGATTTTTTATTCATTGCAGAGAATGATGTGATGATAAAGATAATGTTCTGCCCCGATCAACCGGCAAATTGATGTCATTGATGTAAGGGGCATGCCGGAATCGGGGCGGTACAGGGATATTATGTCGCCACGGCTAAGGCCCGGCGATGATGATATTTGCGCCGCTCAACACCGTGAAGTTCCCCGAATCGGCCACAGTCAGTGTTTTGCAGATTGCATTGATCACATTGACCGTCACATCGTGAAAGAGCGTGAGTTCGGTTTTACGGTCGGGCACCACGCCGTTGCTCCAGATGCTAGGGTCGCTCCAGTTACCCGTACGCAAGGTGAACACATTGCTCTTATTGAGCGGTCCGCCGTCGGAAGTGCGTCCGGCACCGCCTCCCGTAGGCAGTTTTTTGAAATGAAGTTCCGCCGCATGCAATCCGCCCCCCAGATCCACAGGCTTATAGGTAAATAAAGGCTGATCGACGCCCTGACGGTAAATCAACGTGTTGATTCGTTCGCAATTGGCGAAATTGGAGATGGGATCCGGATTGGGATTCGCTCCGTTCACCGTATACAATTGCAATGCATCATGGTCATAAGGACCATCGGTCACAATCGCATTCACGTTTGCCAGATCGGGCATGAAATAGTAAAGCCGCACAAGCGGAGCAGACTCCGCATTGATGGCTTCGAAAGCGGAACCATCACTTTTATAAAGCTTCCAGTAACGGTTCATGGCAAAGTAGGAGTTGGGTACGGTGAGCGGGCTGAATACTTCCACACCCCTATTTTGTAAGACCTCAGGATTATTGCTCACCCCCATTTCCGCCACCAGTAAATTGGAATTGAGCGGGCTTGTGATGGGTACCTTGACGCTTAACAACAATACGTCATCACTGTGATTGTTACCCGCAGCCGGATCGTGATAATAAAGATGGTCCCATCCGTCGGCACCAAAGCAGACAGCATTGGAGACCATCGTCTTTCCACCGACAGGGCTTTTATTGTATTCATCCAGGGTGTAGCTGATCTTGATGGGCTTGGGAACGGCTTGCTGACAGATTCCCGACTCAACCGGATTGGTGCTGCGGATCCGAACCCAGTAGTCGGATTGGTTCAGCGAGTTGATCAGCTCTTCCGGATAATCGACGACATAGGTTCCGCCCAAACTGGTTGCAGTCAACGGCGGCCTCAATTCAACCGGGTTTTCAAAAGAACCATTGGAATTGCTCAGTTCAAAAATGAACTCATTGGAAGAAGGGAGGTTTCGAAAAGTGCCTTGACTCGAAGCAATTATTTTCATTTTCTTGGTACATAAATACGTCGTTTGGTCGGCAATAATGCCGCAATCAATACCAAAGGGTGAGTTTTGTGTCCGCATGAAATAGATACCCTGGGGAGTAGCCAGCCAGATACCTACACGGAAGGAATCGACAGCAATGGCACTGATATCGTTTGAAGGAAGTCCGTTTGCAGTTGTATAGCGTACAAAATCTGCCGCAGTGAGCGATGAGCCCATACCCTTGTAAACTACCAGTCCCTGCGTTGTAGCGATATAGACCTGCTTATCATCGCCGGTGATACACTCATTCACAACCGTACCGTCAGGAAAAATGTTGTTCATCCCCTCAAACTGCAGCACTTTCCAGGTACCGGTGGCCTCTTCGCGCAAAACAATCTTGCCATCGCTCATCCCTACCCACTGCAAGCCGAACTTGTCGAAATAAATGGCGCGCGCATCGAAGTCGGAGGCCAGTTGCGGAACCGTGGCATTGTCATAGGCCCCCAGATAGACGCCGACATTGCTGTATCGAAGCAACTGGCTTCGGCGGTTGATGATTGGTCCATTGTTTTTTACGGAAGCCCATACTTCCGAACTGTTGCCGCCAACTGCCCATGCCCCGTTGTTGTCGGAACTGATCTGTTCGTCGAAACGCTGAAACCCATAGTCAGATGGATGCCAGGTACCCAGTGAAATTCCTCCCTTGCGGAATACGAAACCGCCCAGGTCCGGTTCCTGGTGTGCAAAACCTGTGACCCATACATAGGGATCCGGTCCTGTGCCGGCCGGTGGTGTATTGTTGATAAATACCTGACGTGAATTTCGTGATACGATGCCGAAGTTACCCGTTACGGAAATAGGGGGCGGAGTATAGTAAAAACTCAGGCTGCAATCAGGATTGGGGAACCGATGAGCGCCGCCACCCGCATTCAACTGGTCATCGCCAGTGAACTCTCTGCCGGACTGGGCTGCCCACACAACTCCGAACTGGTCCACATCCAGGTCGCGGATATTGTAACCAGAAATGGCCTGGGTACAACGTTCCCATTCTTCGAGTATACCGAACTTGTATAATCCCTTTTGATTGGTTCCTGCCCATACGACTCCGTCCAGATCGACGGTGATACATTGGAAATTATTGGTAAGAAAGGAACTCTGGTTCAGCATATCATAGAGGGTACCGGCTTCAACTCCAACCGCAGTCCATGCTTGTTTCACGTTGCGGACATCATCTTCAGTATAGTCGAAAGGCGACTGGACATTCAGGGCCTCAATAGCGATAACCGATGCTTCCTGGGCTACTTCAAAAGAAGCATCATAAGGCAATAGGCCCTCCATCGCATAGACTACGGTTTCGGACTTTAAAAAACCGAATGCGTTTGCCGGAGCGATATCATATTCGACGCCACGGTCGTTGGTACCGGAACCACCAACAGTGATGAGATTGAACCATTTTCCCAGTACCGTGCAATTGGTATGTATGCCGCCGCGATCGTTCTCCTCACTGACGTCCTCAGTATTCTTCCAATAGATGGCTGAACGATACGTATCGGGCTTTTCGGATGTCTTCGGACTTTCAAGGCTGCGGGCATTCCGTGCGGTCAGCACCCCGTTTTTAACTTCTGCGCCCTGTTTCCAGACATTCTTAGGCTGCATTACGGAAGGCGGAAATTTCTCATTCGCATACTGGTCCATACAAGCGCCCCAGATGTCACTCAGCCCCTCATCCAATGCACCCGACTCACCCTGAGAACGAAGTCCACCGCTGGTACCGGGTGCTCCGGCAACCATGCTCCGGCAAACAGCATGCCCCAGCTCATGTGCGCAAATATCCAAGGTAACGAGGGGCTTATACGAATCAGAATTCGTAGGGCTTAATTGATTTCGGGAAAAATACATGCACTCGGTAACCGGATTAAAATAGGCATTAGGACTCGCCTCTGTGGTA
>JBIIDU010000229.1:0-4080 GCA_044238165.1 Ferruginibacter sp.
TGATGCCCGCGATCTGCCGCTCCCGGGCAAACTGCAGAAAGTCTTCTTCCAGTTGCGGATCGGTCGCCACAAAGCAGGCATTCATGTCGCTCCGGTCTTCCGGGGCCACGGTGCCCCTGAAACAGGTATTGCGGTCAATTTCAGCATAAAGCGTTTCGGCTCGCTTGCGGCTGCGCCTTTCCATTTCCGCCAGACCGCCCTGCTCCCGGATCCAGCGCAGGTTGAGCAGGCACACATACACCGCAAATACCGGCGGTGTGTTGAGCATGCTGCCCTCACGGATATGATTGCGGTAGTCCATGATGGTGGGTATGACACGGCGCAGCTTTCCGGTGATGTTGCGGTTGACCACTACCATCGTAACGCCTGCAGGACCCATGTTTTTCTGCGCTCCGGCATAGATCAGTCCGAAGCGGTTGAAATCTAGCTGGCGGCTGAAAATGTCGCTGCTCATATCGGCAACGAGCACCTGACTGGTATGGGGTATTTTTTTCCACTGCGTGCCGTAAATGGTATTGTTGGTGGTGATATGAAAATAGACGGCGTCGTTGGGCACGGCGAAATCAGAAGGAATTCGGGTGTAGCCGTTCTCCTTTCCGGTGCATACGGTTTCGACGCGGCCGAAAAGACGGGCTTCGGCGATGGCTTTCTGCGACCATACGCCGGTATCGGCATAGGCGGCCACTGCCTTCTCGTCGAGCAGGTTCATGGGTACCTGCATGAACTGGGTGGTGGCGCCTCCGTGTAAGAACAACACTTCATGCTCATTGCCCAGCTTCATGAGCTCCTTAACCAGTTCACGGGCCTCGTCCATGATTTGCTGGAAGGGCGGTGTCCGGTGTCCGATTTCGAGGATGGAAAGTCCGGATTGATTGTAGTCGAGAACGGCTTTGGCAGCCTGTTCCAGTACTGAAGGAGGTAAGATGGCCGGCCCGGCGCCGAAATTATGCACCACGAAAAAAAATTATGCTGAAGGAATCGGGTTATCGCGGCAAAAGTAGTTTTTACCCCCGAAACGTACTTTGAATTTATTGGGCGAGCCGACCCAATCGTTGAACAAGAGAAAAAGCTTCGTGAGGAATAGGTTAATTTTGCCGGGCGATGAAGCAAAAGCATGGCACATACGGCATCAAAAGGGAGTTGCTGCTCACAACCATTTCCGTATTGGGTTCACTGGCCGCCACAGCCCAATGCTCGCTCTGTACCAAAACAGCCCAGCAACTGGGCGAAAAACCTGCAGAGGGGCTCAACAGCGGCATCCTCTACCTGATGCTGGCCCCCTTCGTCATCGTGGGATTCATCGGTTATCAGTGGTGGAAAAACAACCGGGCCGAAACAGGGCAGCCCGAACAGTTTGTGTCAAATGAACAGGTCGTTGAATAACGCAGCGCCCGGTACTACAGCATAATTGTCCAAATCGGCCACCCCTTCGGCACGCAGCACCTCCTCATCAATAAAACAACGGCCGGTACAATCCGCCGGCTTCCTGCGCAAAATATGGTAGGCCGCATCGGCAACGATTTCAGGCTTACGGCTCATCTTCATCAACGCATCACCACCCAGCAGATTCTGCACCGCCGCCGTGGCGATGGTGGTTTTGGGCCACAGGGCATTCGCTGCGATATGTGCAGGAGCCAGTTCGGCCGAAAGTCCCAGCGCAATCATGGTCATGTTGTACTTGCTGATGGTATAGGCCAGGTGTCCTGCAAACCATTTGAGGTCCATGTTCAGCGGCGGCGAGAGGTTGAGGATGTGGGCATGCGTCGATTTCCTCAGCCAGGGAATGCAGGCCCGGCTGACCATAAAGGTTCCCCGCACATTGATGTCGTGCATGAGGTCGTAGCGCTTGGGCTCGGTTTTTTCGGTAGGTGTGAGGCTGATGGCCGACGCATTGTTGATGAGGATGTCGATACCGCCAAACGTTTCGGCCGCTTTTTCTACCGCGGCCTGTATCTGGTCTTCAAAACGGATGTCGCAGGGAAGGGCCAGCGCTTTTCCGCCGGCGGCTTCCATTTCGGCTGCGGCACTGTAGATGGTGCCTCCCAGCCGGGGATTTTCCTCTACGCTTTTACTGGCAATCACAATCTGCGCGCCTTCCGCGGCCAGCCGAAGCCCGATGGCTTTTCCAATGCCCCGCGATGCCCCGGTGATGAATACGGTCTTTCCTGAAAACGACATAACGATTGATTTTTATTTTTTACAAAAGGGTTATGGCAAGGCGATTTTTCTGCATCAATGCGCTTCGAGCCAGCTTGTCCCCGAGCCGATTTCCGCTTCCACAGGCACCTCGCCGGGCAGGGGCATGGCGGATTTCATCGCTTCGAGAATCAGCGGGCGCATGGTATCGAGCTCGTCGCGGTGCGCATCGAAAACGAGTTCGTCGTGCACCTGCAGAATCATCCGGCTTTTGAACTTACGCTCTGAAAATATCCGGTGGATACCGATCATGGCCAGCTTGATCATATCGGCGGCTGTTCCCTGAATAGGTGAGTTGATGGCGTTTCGTTCTGCGAATCCCCGCACCGTGAAGTTGGCACTGTTGATGTCTTTGAGCCGGCGCCTGCGTCCCGAAAGTGTTTGCACATATCCTTTCTCCCGGGCCATACGTATGGTATCGTCCATATACTGCTGGATGCCGGGGAATTCCTTCTTGTAATTGTCGATAATGGTTTTGGCTTCCGAGCGGGGAATGCCCAGGTTTTCAGAAAGCCCAAAAGCGCCCTGTCCGTAAATGATGCCGAAATTGACGCTCTTGGCCTTATAGCGCATTTCGCGGGTGACTTCCGCCTCGGGCACATGGAACACCCGGGCCGCAGTGGCCGTGTGGATGTCTTTGCCTTCGCGGAAAGCGGCACACATGTTGGCATCGCCGCTGATAGCCGCCACAATACGCAGTTCGATCTGGGAGTAGTCGGCCGAAACCAGTACAAAATCCGGATTGCGGGGTATGAAGGCTTTGCGGATCTCACGTCCCCGTTCGGTGCGCACAGGAATGTTCTGCAGGTTGGGATTGTTGCTGCTCAATCGTCCGGTTACGGCGATGGCCTGGGCATAAGAGGTATGCACCCGGCCGGTTTTGCGATTCACCAGCTGGGGCAGGGCATCCACATACGTGTTTTTTAGTTTGGTGAGTTCGCGGAAAGAAAGGATGTCGTTGCAGATCTTATGTTGCACCGCGAGCTTGGCCAGCACATCTTCGCCGGTGGCATATTGCCCTGTTTTGGTTTTCTTGGCCTTGGGGTCGAGTTTCATTTTTTCGAAAAGCACTTCGCCGAGCTGGCGCGGACTGGCAAGGTTGAAGCGTGTACCGGCCTGCGCATATACCAGTTCTTCAAAGGAACGTGCATCCGACTCCAGCAAACTGCTGTAAGAAGAAAGGAATCCCGTATCAATGCGGATGCCTTCAAATTCCATATCCGTGAGCACTTTCACCAGCGGATTCTCAATATCGTAAAACACATTTTCCACTTCATTCTCCTTCAGCAGAGGCAGCAGCGTTTCCCTGAGCCGGAATGTGATATCCGCGTCCTCAGCGGCATAATCCTTTATCTTTTCCAGCTCCACATCGCGCATATTGCCCTGCCCCTTGCCTTTTTTGCCGATCAGTTCTTCGATGGGCACAGGTTCATAACGCAGGTATTTGAGGCTGAGGGCATCCATGCCGCTTTTGCCTTCCGGCTCAATCACATAATGGGCCAGCATGGTGTCGAAGAGCTTGCCCGACACCTCCACGCCATACCACTTCAGCACCAGCAGGTCGTACTTGATATTGTGGCCGATCCAGCAACGGGTAGTATCGGAAAACAGCGGAGCAAACTGCTGCAGCAGTGCGGCCGCCTCCGTTTGGTCGGAAGGGAACGGCACGTAATAGGCTTCGCCGCCCTGGAACGAAAAGCTCATGCCCACCAGTTCGGCATCGTTGGCATCGAGCGAAGTGGTTTCGGTATCGAAACAGATTTCAGTCTGTTTTCCAAGCCGTTCAATCAGTTCAGCGATTTCTTTTTCGCCCGAAACCAGCAAGTAGTTGTGTGGCGAATGATGGATATCGGCAACCGGTTCGGTGTTGATCTGTTCAGTCGG
>JBIIDU010000230.1:0-4076 GCA_044238165.1 Ferruginibacter sp.
ACTGGCTGTGGAAGGTCGCCAGCCCGCAGCGGCAGGCGATGAGATTTTGTTCGCTGCCGGCAACCTGAAGGAGAAAACCTATGTGCTCGATATTGCCGCACAGAACCTCGATGAGGAGAATCTGATGGCTACGCTGGAAGATCGCTATACGCAAAGCAGCACGCTGCTTGATTTGAATGGCAGTACCCGCGTACCGGTTGCAGTGGACGGCAATGCCGCTTCGAAGGCAGCCGACCGCTTCCGCATCGTGTTCGGCAAGCCGGTCCTTACCGGCAAGGCTGGATTTACGGTAGCTCCGAATCCGGTAGAGGGTAGCAACATCAACGTGCGCTTTATGAATCAGGCTGCAGGCCGATACACAGCCCGTATTCTCAGTGCTGATGGTAAAGTATTGCAGACTTCTGTATTGGAACACACTGGCGGCAATGCCACACAAATACTTCGGATGAATACGAAGTTCGCCGCAGGCACTTATCAGCTTGAGCTGACGGGTGTGGACAAGGTGAGCCGTGTGATCACTGTGCTGGTGCAATAAGTATTGAACAAACTACAGCATTCAAAAGGGGAGCGGCGGAAACGTCGCTCCCCTTCTTTAGTTAGGCTAGCAGTGGATTTTAAGGTATAGTAACATAGGACATTCGAGAGGTCTCGTGCGCCAAATCGGGCCTTTGCGCCTTTTTTATCTTGATTTTGCCTTTGCGCGACTTCCTTCGTGGCCTTTGCGTAAACTTCTCTTTTTTCACGCAGAGAACGCAAAGTTTTTCGCAGAGGGCGCAGCGGCATTTCGGCCAACGTCTTTCTCCGGCCTTTTCGTGAAAAAAACTGCGCTCTTGAGTGAAATGAAAGGAACGCTGCGGCACAGGCCGATCACAGGTAAAGCGGACCAACGACCGCTCATCCTTCTTGGCAACACCTTATCCCATTAATTTTTTAAATCGGTCGGGTCTGGACAATTTTGCCTCCGAGATTGATAATTCGGTGGTTACATATTGTTGATATCCTGTACTGGTTGAATGCTGTTGTTTTTTCGATTCCGGGCCAGGGAACTTAAAATTGTTTATGAGTTATAATAAAATATATGCGCTGATTGGCATTCTATGTTTCTCTTTGCCTTTGCTGGCTCAGGATAAGTCCGCGGTATCGGGACAAGTCCGTGATGCGGCGGGCAATCCGTTGGCTCGGGCCACCGTTCAGTTGCATCAGGCAGCCGACAGCAGCCTGATTAAGGCCAACCTGACTTCCGAAACAGGAAACTATGCTTTTGAAATAAATACCCCCGGAAATTATTTTCTGGTGATATCGGCAGCCGGTTTCGAGCAGGCTTCGCTTCCCTTTGAAATGAAGTTGCCGCTCAGTAACCGCCCGCTGCCAGAAATCAAGCTGGTCAACCAGGTGGCGAAAATGAAAGAAGTGGTGGTGTCGGCCAAAAAGCCGCTGATTGAAGTGAAGCCCGACCGTCTGGTATTCAATGTGGAATCGGCTGTCAACGCCACCGGAAGCGATGGATTTGAACTGCTGCGGAAAAGCCCGGGCGTGCAGATCGACAACAACGACAACATCAGCCTCAAGGGTAAGTCGGGTGTGCGGGTGTATGTCGACGGGAAAATGATGCAGCTGAGCGGAGCCGATCTGGCTGCCTACCTGCGCAGCATCAACAGCAACGACATCGAAGCCATTGAGATGATCAGCAACCCTTCGGCTAAATACGATGCCAGTGGCAATGCCGGCATCATCAATATCCGGCTGAAAAAGAACAAGAAATTCGGAACCAACGGAACAGCCACTACGGGGTTCATACAGGGCATCACACCCAAGGGCAACGCGGCGCTCAACCTCAACTACCGCGACAAGAAGGTGAATGTATTCGGCAATCTGAGCGGTTCGCTCGGCATCAACCACAGCACGATGGATTTCAACCGCCTGCAGAAGGACACCCTTTACGAGCAGCGTAGTTTGAACAAGAACCGCGACAATGCCCTCAATACAAAGGCAGGGCTTGACTGGTATATCGACAACCGACACACCGCCGGAGTCATGTTCACCGGAAATTATTCCGACAATCTGGGGCTGGGCGAAAGCAATTCCCCCATCTACTACAATCCAACCGGACAGTTCATCAAGAACCTTCAGGCAACAAACGAACAGCCGGGTACCCGGGTGAATACCAACATCAATGCCAATTACCGCTACCGCGATACAAGCGGGTTCGAGCTGAACGTGGATGCCGACCATGGTGTTTTCCGCCGCCGTGCCACCAGCTTCCAGCCCAACAATTACCTTGATGCACAGGGAAACCTGCTTTACCGCATTGTCAACCGTAACAATACCCCCACCAATATCGATATCAACACCTTCAGGACCGATGCCGAACATCGCCTGAAAAAAGGGCAACTCGGATACGGCATCAAGTTCTCCGGGGTGAAAACCGACAATACCTTTGATTTCTTTACCGATGATGCCGCGGGATTTCCGCGTTTCGATTCGTCGCGCAGCAATGCGTTTACTTACGATGAGCGGGTAAGCGCCGCCTATGTGAATTACCAGACCACGCTGGGAAAGAAATGGAGCCTGCAAACCGGCCTTCGCATGGAGCAGACCAACAGCAGGGGAGTGCTCACCCGGAAGGATGGCACCGTTCAAAGCGACGACGATGTCAAACGTTCCTATCTCGACTTTTTCCCCTCCGTGGCTTTGCAGTATACGGCCAACGAAAAGAACTCCCTGAACCTGACCTACAGCCGCCGAATTGACCGGCCCACTTATCAGGACCTCAATCCGTTCGAGAACAAACTCGATGAGCTTACCTACGAAAAGGGCAACGCTTTCCTGTTGCCTCAGTATACCGACAATATTGAGTTGTCACATACTTTTATGGGGCTGATCACCACCACCGGATCCTACAGCTACGTGAGCAATTATGCCACCCAGATCACCGATACCATCAAGAACGCCACCTATGTGCAGCAGCGCAACCTTGCGAACCAGCAGGTCTGGAGCGCGAGCATCGGCGCATCCACACCCATCAAACCCTGGTGGAGCGGTTATGCCACTGTTTATTTCAATTACCAGATCATCAACGGCCTTATCGGCGACAACAGTGTGACCACCGAAATACCGACTTTCGGGGCCTACCTGCAACAGCAATTCGACCTGGGCAAATCCTACACGGCCGAAGTCAGCGGCTGGTACAATGGCAATTCCGTCTGGGGAGCCACCTGGAAGACCCGGCCACAGGGTGCGCTGGACCTTGGCATACAAAAAACACTGATGAATAAAAACCTTACCGTGAAAATGTCGCTTACCGATATCTTTTTCACCGCTCCCTGGAAGGCAAGAACTGATTTTGGCGGATTATTTGTTGACGGTGGCGGAAACTGGGAGAGCCGTACATTCCGGCTTACGCTCAACTGGCGCTTCGGAAGCAATCAGATAGCTGCCGCCCGGGAACGCAGAAGCGGTATGGAAAGCGAATCGAAACGCATCAAGTCCAATTGATTATTCTCCTGAGGCGGCTCTGCAATTAGCGAGCCGTTGGTGCAGACTGCATACCCCCTTTGATTTTTGCCACCAGCCAACTGTCTTTCAGCGGAATCATCCAATTGGTTTTGAACGCTTGCAGGGTGGTGATGCTGTTGTTGAAGTAGGGGGTATCCTGGTTGATGAAGTCAAGGTTGAAGGCATTGGAAAGTTCACTTAGCGGGAGGGTACTGATGCTGCCGTTGATAAGAAATGCAAGTTGCAGGCGGTCAAAAAATTGGATACCGTAATTTTCGCCGAGCGCCCGGATCATTTTCACCGAACTGTCTATCGAGCAGCCGCTGACCCCGGTTTGGGTTTCGTCGGCCAGCAGTACAATGAACCTGTTCATTAGCAGAAATCCGACTCCTTTGACTGCAGCGCCGTGGCTTTTCCAATCCGAGCAGAAATGGTTCAGTTCGTCTTCAATGGTTGCTGCTTCATTTTCCGGCAGTGTCCGGTCCGACTGGTAGATCCATACCCTTGTCTGTGGCGGGTAATCGGCAGGTATGCGGGAGAATATATCGGTTGTCATCTTCTGTTCACTTTACATACTGGCA
>JBIIDU010000231.1:0-4075 GCA_044238165.1 Ferruginibacter sp.
CTTCACATCGGCAGTGGCGATAACGGCCGAGATATTCATTTCGGAAGAGCCCTGGGCGATGGCGCTCACATTGATGCCGTTATGCCCCAGGGCAGCGAACATTTTTCCGCTCACACCGGTATGGCTGCGCATATTTTCTCCCACCACCGCAACAATGGCAAGATCGCGCTCCACCCGAATGGGATTCACTTTTCCGGTGGCGATTTCGAAGGAGAACATCCAATCGATTGCGGACCGGGCATCATCGGCATACTGGTTGTCGATGGCCACTGAAATGGAATGTTCGCTCGAGCTCTGGGTGATCAGAATCACATTGATGCTGCGGGAAGCGATGGCTTCAAACAGGCGCTTTGAGAACCCGGGAATGCCCACCATCCCGCTGCCCTCCAGATTCAGCAGGGCGATGGAATTGATGCTGGATATGCCGCTGATGCTGCTTTCGGAGCTGCGGTTGACAGCCCGGATCACCGTACCCGGATCTTCGGGTGAAAAAGTATTTTTAATCCAGGTGGGAATGCCTTTTGCCCGGACGGGCTGTATGGTGGGAGGGTAAATGACTTTGGCGCCGAAATGCGAAAGCTCCATGGCTTCCTGGTAAGATATCTCGGGAATGATACGTACATTCGGAACCACCCTTGGATCGGCGGTCATCATGCCGGACACATCGGTCCATATTTCCAGCAACCGGGCATCTACGGCAGCCGCTACAATCGCTGCGGTATAATCGGAGCCGCCCCTGCCCAGCGTGGTGGTGATACTTCGGCTGTCGGAAGCGATGAATCCGGGCATTACAAACAACCCTGCTTCCTGTGTTTCAAAAAAATTTCGGATCCGCGGGTTGGTCGTTTCGAAATCAACTCCCGCATTGCCATACCGTGAGTCGGTAATGATCAGTTTCCGGGAATCGGCCCAGACGGTTCCGGAATGCCTGATTTCCATTGCTGCAGCAATGATGAAGGAGGAAAGCAGCTCGCCATAACTGACGACACGGTCTTTGGTCCGCTCCGACAATTCACCGAGCAGAAAAATACCCTTGCAGATATCTTCTATTTCGTTGAAGAAAGTTTTCACCTGGCTCAGCACTCCGCTCTGCCGGTCGGACGGAATCAGTTCACCGGCCGTTTGCAGATGCCGCTTTTCGGCTTCCTGCAGTAGCTGCCGGTACGTTTCATCGCCCAGTGAAGCAAGCCGGCAACAGTTGAGTAAGAGATCGGTGATACCCCCCAGCGCAGACACCACGACAATGGTTTTCCCATGGACCGCCTTTTCGCCCACAATGCG
The DNA here is from genome assembly GCA_044238165.1 of Ferruginibacter sp. GTDB lineage: Bacteria > Bacteroidota > Bacteroidia > Chitinophagales > Chitinophagaceae > Ferruginibacter. The sequence goes on from JBIIDU010000231.1 coordinate 1,282, forward strand.
CAATACTTTCCGGATGTTCTCCGCGTTCGCTACGGAGCTGCCGCCAAATTTTAGCACCTGCATAAACCGACTGATTCTTAATAGTTATGTGATTTATTAAACCGGAACATTAAAGAGAACTCCGGCAAGAAAAATACCCCATACACCACCAAGTCCTGCGCCATCATACATACCTGAATGAGGAGCAATTCATGATTGGTCGCAATTTAATAAATAGTTGCCTTAAAGGCCTATCAGTGATATTTTTTTTAAACCTTTTGCACTATTTTTAAAACAAAATGCTTCGTTCGTTGCGTTGATTAAATTTTTTCTCATGAAACCTCCATCAGTACCGGGTCTGGAATCATTCAAAAATCTGGTGGGAATAAAATTCCAGCTTTATAACGGCCTCTTCACCTCCCTTCCCTTTCATCGGATTGAAAATACCGGTAATTTGCTATCGTTGCTGCTTAACCAGTGTGAAGAAGGATATTCCCGTGGGATGGATCCTGTACAAATCATTGATTCTTTTTTTGCCCGACATACGGAGTACCGCAATGCTGCCGAACGTTACAACCTCTTATTTCGCTTCATCCAATACATTGAAAGGCAGGTTGTTCTTTTTGACGCCCTGGAAGATGCAGCCTTCAGCGAGGTAAACGATATAAACGGAAGCGGATCGCTGAAGCAACTCGGGGAATTGGTGAAACAACGGCAACCGTCGGCGGATACGCTTTCAACGTATTCAGACTTTTCCGTCAGGCTGGTACTTACGGCCCACCCCACCCAATTCTATCCCGGACCGGTACTGGGAATTATAAATGACCTTTCCGAAGCACTTGGGTCGGACCGTTCCACCGACATCAATGCTTATCTGCAACAATTAGGAAAAACGCCTTTCTTCAAAAAGGAAAAACCTACTCCGTATGACGAGGCCATGAATCTGGTATGGTATCTGGAAAATGTATTTTATGTTGCTGCAGGCAATGTGATGGGCACGATGAACCATTTTTTCCCTCTAGCCACACCGCCCAAGCAATCGCTTATTCAGCTGGGATTCTGGCCGGGCGGTGACCGCGATGGCAATCCTTTTGTAGATGCGGCCACTACGTTGAAAGTAGCCGCTTCGCTTCACCATGCGGTTGTAAGGTGCTATTACAAGGATGTAAGGCACATGAAACGCAGAATGACATTTTCAGGTGTAGAAAATCTTTTACACGACCTCGAAATCAAACTCCACGAAACCCTGTACAACCCGGTTCAAAAACAACCGCTTCGCCTGCCCGACCTGCTCGAGAACCTGGAAGAAATCCGAAACATCATCATCCACGAACACAATGGCCTATTCGTTCAGCTGGTAGAAGACCTTATTGAACGGGTTCGGCTTTTCGGTTTGCATTTCGCAACGCTTGATATACGACAGGAAAGCAGTGTACACAACCGGGTACTGGAAGCCATTTCAGAGCAAACCGGCTTGTTGCCCGCAGCATATTCCATCCTGCAGGAGCAGGAAAAATTACAGCTGCTCATGAAGGCAGATGGACACGTGGAAACACTGTCACATCCTGAACCGGCAGTGTCAGACACGGTCAAGACGATACAGGCGATGGAACGCATGCAACAACTGTATGGCGAGGCAGCCTGCAACCGGTATATCATCAGCCAGTGCAACAGTGCCCTGCATGTGATGGAAGTGCTGGCATTGCTCCGTTTTTGCAGGCATTCCAACCCAAATATGAACGTGGACATTGTTCCGCTGTTTGAAACGATCGACGACCTTGGAAACGCGGGAACCATCATGGAAAGCCTATATGGGAATCCCGTCTACGCAGCCCACCTCCGTCATCGCAATAGCCGTCAAACCATCATGCTCGGTTTCAGCGATGGCACAAAAGATGGCGGTTATTTTATGGCCAACTGGAGCATATACAAAGCCAAGGAAACGCTCACGGCCATTTCACGAAAACATGCTATTGATGTGGTGTTTTTCGACGGCCGAGGCGGACCACCCTCACGGGGTGGCGGCAAAACACATAAGTTTTATTCCTCGATGGGCAACAATATTTCCAACAAAGAAATTCAACTTACGGTACAGGGACAAACCGTGAGCTCCAATTTTGGCACAATCACTTCCGCCGGATATAATATGGAGCAGCTCTTGCATGCAGGCATCAGCAACCGACTTTTTCAGCAACACAAACCCACGCTTACTGATGACCAGGACCGTCTTCTGAACCGGCTTGCACGGTTCAGTTATGAAAAATACTGTTCGTTGAAGGAAGACCCCGCATTTACCGAATATCTGGCTGAAGTTAGTCCGTTGAAATTTTATAGTGAAACCAATATAGGCAGTCGTCCTTCCCGAAGGGCAGGAAACAATACCCTCAGCCTCAAAGACCTTAGGGCGATTCCCTATGTGGGAGCCTGGGCGCAGCTGAAACAAAACGTAACCGGTTTTTTTGGTGTGGGCACTGCCCTCGAAAAAATAGAGGAGGCGGGCGCATTCGAAAGCATGAGAGAAATTTATCAGCAGTCGAGCTATTTCAAAACGCTGCTTGACAATTGCGAGATGGCCATGACAAAAGCGTACTTCCCGCTTACCCAATATCTGGCAGACGATAAAAAATACGGGGGCTTATGGAAGCAAATTCGTGAAGAGTATGACCGTACAAAAAAATACCTGCTGCAACTTTCCGGGAAAAGCGAACTGATGAGCGATTATCCGGTGGAAAAACTGTCGATCAGCATGCGCGAACGAATCGTTCTGCCCCTGCTCACCATACAACAATATGCCCTGATCCATTTGCGAAGCGAT
>JBIIDU010000232.1:0-4070 GCA_044238165.1 Ferruginibacter sp.
CGCCGTCATCACCCGGCTGGGCAAATATGTGGGCATCCGTAAGCCGGGACTGAATTTCAAAATCCCCCTTCTCGACAAGGTCTACAAGCGTGTGAGTATCCAGAACCGCTCGGTGGAGCTGGAATTCCAGGCAGTGACCATCGACCAGGCCAATGTTTATTTCAAATCGATGTTGCTGTACTCCGTATTGAATGTGGAGGAGGAAACCATCAAGAATGTGGCCTTCAAATTCATCAGCGACAAGGATCTCATGCAGGCCCTGGTGCGCACGGTAGAGGGCAGTATCCGCGCCTTTGTGGCCACCAAGAAGCAGGCCGAGATACTGAGTGTGCGCCGCGACATCGTGGAGAATGTGAAGGAGCAGGTGGATCTTACGCTCGAAGGATGGGGCTATCATCTGCAGGACCTTCAGATCAACGACATCACGTTCGACGAGGCCATCATGGCCAGCATGAGCAAAGTGGTGGCGAGCAATAACCTGAAGGCCGCCGCCGAAAACGAGGGGCAGGCCCTGCTGATCACCAAGACCAAGGCGGCTGAGGCGGAGGGTAATTCCATCAAGATCGCGGCCGAGGCTGAGAAACAGGCGGCGCAGCTACGGGGACAGGGTGTGGCCCTCTTCCGCGAAGAAGTGGCCCGGGGCATGAGCCAGGCCGCCGAACAGATGAAGCAGGCCAATCTCGATACGAATGTGATCCTGTTCAGCATGTGGACGGAAGCCATCAAGAATTTCGCCGAATACGGCAAAGGCAATGTTATATTCCTTGACGGCAGCAGCGAGGGCATGGAGCGGACGATGCGGCAGATCATGGCCATGCAGCAGATGAACGACCGCTAAAGCGGGTATGCCGCACCGGCAACGGGTTCCCATGAATTAACAGGATTTTATACCGCCGCACGACCGTCTGATACGCGATTAGATCCAACTTGCAGACGGGTGTTGTGAATGGCTTGGGTAAACAAACCGAAACATTATTTTTGCGCCAAAATTTTCAGGTATGTTTGATATTTTTCTTCAGGTAAATACGGTGAATCCGCCCGCGCAGGTGGAAACAGTCTGGAGCCTGCTGGCCAAGGGCGGACCGCTGATGATACCGTTGGGCCTGCTTTTTGCCGTTGCACTCTATGTTTTTTTTGAACGCTACCTGACCATCCGCAAGGCAGGAAAAACGGATGCGAATTTCATGAACATCATCCGCGACCATGTGATCACCGGTAATGTGACTGCCGCCCGTAACCTCGCAAAAAATACGGATGATCCCGTGGCCCGTATCATCGACAAAGGGCTGCAGCGCATCGGAAAACCCATTGACGCCATCGAGCGCAGCATGGAGAATGTAGGCCGGCTCGAAATGTACAAGCTGGAGAAAAACCTGTCGGTACTGTCCGTGGTTTCGCGGATCGCCCCCCTATTCGGTTTCATCGGTACTATCGTGGGGCTGGTATTGCTGCTCAAGGAATTCGCCACCATCAGCAATCCCTCGGTGAGCCAGATCGCCGATGCCATGTACATAAAGCTGATCACCTCCGCAAGCGGATTGGTCATCGGCATGCTCGCCTATCTTGGATACAGTTTTCTCAATACCCAGATCAACCGTACGGCCAACCGGATGGAGGCGGCCAGCAGCGACTTCATCGATATCCTGCAGGAGCCCATCAAATGATTCACGTCAACAGATAAACGAAAAATTACGCGGCATGGTCTTCAGGAGGCATACATTGCGGGAAAACCACGACGAGGTCGATACCGGCCCGCTGAACGATATCCTGTTCATCCTCCTCATGTTCTTCCTGATGATTTCCACGCTGGCCAATCCCAATGTCATCAAGATGAGCGTACCCCGTGCCAAAAGCGATACCAAGTCGAAGCAGAGCGTAGTGGTGAGCCTTGGGAAGGATCGTTCCTTTTACGTAGGTTCCACCAAAGTGGTGGCCGATTCGCTGGAACCTGCCCTCCGGCGCTATATCAATGCGGGCGACAGCATCAAGCCGGCCGTGGTCATCAATGCCGACTCCTCCGCCAACTGGGGAGAAGTGGTGAAGATCATGCGCGTGGCCCGGCGGCTCGGCGCATCCACTTCGGCTACCGTAAGCGGAACCGAGTAGCCCGCAGCATCCGGTTATTACCGTTCAGGTCTTTTCTCAACGTTACCTCTTCCCATTTTTCCTGAAATATCTTCCGGGTCTCTTCCGCGAAATGCTGATGGGTTTCAACGTAGATCCGTCCCTCCGGATGCAATTTTTTTTCGGCGAATGCGGCAATGGCCCGGTAGAACAACAAAGGGTCGGTGTCCGGAACAAAAAGTGCTTCGTGCGGTTCAAACGCCACCACATTTCTGTGCAATCGGTATGACTCCTGCCTGGGTATATAGGGTGGATTGCTTACCAGGATATCGAATTGAGCGAGCTCGTTCCAGATTTTTTCATCCGTAATGTCGGCCTGAACGAACCGGATATCGGTTTTTAGGTTTTCCGCATTCTTACGGGCGATGTCCAGCGAGGTTTCGCTGATGTCGATGGCCGTTACCTCGGCGGTGTTCCATTTTTTTTTGAGTGTGATGGCGATGCATCCGCTGCCGGTTCCAATGTCGAGTATGCGGACAGGAACTGATTGAGGCAGGTCTTTCAGGATCCAGTCTACCAGTTCCTCGGTTTCGGGTCGTGGAATCAGCACACCCGGGCCCACCCGGAAGCGGTTTCCGTAAAACCAGGATTCCTCCAGAACATACTGGACGGGTTCGCCCTGAAGCAGGCGGTTGCGGTCGCTTTGCAGCAGATTCCAAAGACCTTCATCCCCTTCGGCGGCCTCATCTGAGCCACCCATTCTCGTTTCGCGCAGCAAACGCAAAATTGCAGATGCCTCACCGCGGTCATAAACGTTGCAGAGTTCCTGCTGAAGTTCCTGGAAAAATAAGGTGAAGCGCACAGGCAAACTTAGCGGAATATCCCAGCGGTTGATGCGGGTTGTGTAATTTTGGCCATTGACTGCGGAAGAAAAATACATGGCCCGTTGCCTGGAACTGGCCCGTCTTGGTGCCGGTGCTGTTGCTCCGAATCCAATGGTGGGAGCGGTGCTCGTTCATGATGGCCGGATCATCGGGGAGGGCTATCACCAGCGTTATGGTGCGGCCCATGCCGAAGTGAACTGCGTGCAGCTGGTGAGTGCCGAATTACGGCATCTGATACCCGAAAGCACGCTTTATGTTTCTCTGGAGCCCTGCGCCCACCAGGGTAAAACGCCTCCCTGTACCGATCTGATTGTCCGCGAAAAGATTTCCCGGGTAGTAATCGGATGCCGTGATCCCTTTCCCGGTGTCAACGGCAGGGGAATGGAGCGTTTGCGCAATGCCGGCGTCGAGGTGCTTTGCGGCATACTTGAAAAGGAATGCGTTGAACTGAACCGCCGGTTTTTCACCTCCTTCGAACAGGGCAGGCCTTATGTGGTGCTCAAATGGGCACAATCAGCCGACGGATTCATCGCCGGAAAAAATTTCACGCCGGTAGCCATCAGCAATGCGGTCACCAACCGGCTGGTCCATCGCTGGCGCAGCAAGGAGGCGGCGATACTGGTGGGAACGCAAACGGCCCTGAGCGACAATCCGGCGCTCAGCAACCGTTACTGGACCGGGGCGCAGCCGCTCCGGTTGGTGATTGACCGCGACCTGAAGCTGTCTTCAAACGCACGGCTGCTCGACAACAGCCTGCCTACCTGTGTGTTCAATGCACGCAAAGATGCTCTTGCTTCCAATACCCGTTTTGTACAGCTCGAATTTGGTGCCGGCAGCATTCTTCCCCGGTTGCTGGGCTTCCTGCACCAGCAGCATATCCGAAGCGTTCTGGTGGAAGGCGGGACAAAGCTCCATAATTCCTTTCTTGAAGAAAATTTATGGGATGAGGCCCGGGTCATCACGGCAACAGACTGTATCCTGGGCGAAGGTGTTGAAGCGCCCAAAATGGTAAGCGGAAGGGAAACGGAATCCTACCGGCTGATGTCGGACCGCATCACCCATTACAGGAATACGGCTGATGTTAAAAAAAGAAAACTTTGAAAACAGTTTATGATACGATCG
>JBIIDU010000233.1:0-4060 GCA_044238165.1 Ferruginibacter sp.
TGTGCGTCCGATGAGGGGCGCTATAAGGTTTTCAAACTCAATGCGGCGAACGTATACTTCAAATCCACGCAGTTTACCGCTGAATTCATCTTGAAAAGAGAGCTTCTTCTTGGCCTCCTCGGCCAGGAGGCGAAGTTCCTGATTGAAAGCAGGCTCCTGATCGGTATTTGTAGCATGCGGCGGAAGCTGATTCCGGAAATTACCGGCCAGAATCCTGTCGGCATCATCGCCGCCCAGATAAGTGTCACCATTGGTGCTGAGTACTTCAAAAACACCATCGGCAATGCGCAGCACCGAAACATCAAAAGTGCCGCCGCCCAAATCATAAACAGCAATCGTGCGTGTTTCCTCCCGCTTGAGGCCAAGTCCGTAGGCAAGGCTTGCTGCAGTAGGCTCGTTGATGATGCGCAACACATCCAGCCCGGCAAGTTTGCCTGCGTCGCGTGTTGCCTGACGCTGGGTATCGTTGAAATAGGCGGGGACGGTTATGACCGCCTTGTTGACCGGAGTTTTCAGGATATGCTCGGCCCTTTTCCGGAGTTCCCTCAACAGGATGGCCGACAATTCCACAGGCGAGTAGAACCGCTCACCTACCTGTACCCTTACAAGGCTGTCGGCATCATCATCAATCACCCTGTATGAAAAAAAGCCGGCATGTTCGCTGATGTCGCGGTAGGATTTGCCCATAAGCCGCTTGGCAGAAAAGATGGTCCGTTCGGGTTCTTCAAGAAGTTTGCTGCGGGCGATATCCCCCACAACCGGATTTCCACCGTCATCGAACCAGATGACCGAAGGCAGCAGGCTCGATGAATCGTGTTCCCGGAGGGCGATGGGTTTTCCCGTTTCAGGATGGATGATGGCAACCAGGCTGTTGGTCGTGCCCAGGTCAATGCCCACCACTGCTTCATCCTTCTGCAGACTACCCGTTGCGATATTGATGGCAATTTTCCCCATATGTACTTTCAAGAGAAATGCAAAAATAGGCAATTAAGGATGGCTTCTCAGGAGCTGTTATCCGGAAGAAGGATGCCAGTTTTCCGGCAAAACAAAACCCCGGCATCACACCGGGGTTTTTTGACAGGCAAACAATCGCTACGCCTTTCAGCATCGCGGTGCCGCGGCCAGTATTTCCGGAGAAACGCCGTCGGCATATTTTTCAAAGTTCTTGACGAACTGTCCGGCCAGTTTGAGCGCCATGGAGTCATAGGCTGTCTGGTCGGTCCAGGTATTTCGAGGGTTGAGCAATTCGGCGGGCACACCGGGGCAGCTGACCGGCATACGCATGCCGAATACAGGATGCGGCTCAAATGCGACACCATCCAGTTTGCCTTCCAGCGCCGCAGCAATCATGCTCCGGGTATAGCTCAGCTTGATCCTGCTGCCCACTCCGTAACCGCCGCCGCTCCATCCGGTATTCACCATCCATACATTCACATGGTGGTGCTGCATTTTCTCGCCCAGCATTTTAGCGTAAACACCGGGATGCAGGGGCAGAAAAGGTGCGCCAAAGCATGCGCTGAAGGTACTTTTGGGTTCCACAACACCGGCTTCGGTACCGGCGATTTTGGCGGTGTATCCGCTGATGAACTGATACATCGCCTGTCCGGGATCGAGTTTGCTGATGGGTGGTAAAACACCATAAGAATCACAGGTGAGGAAGAAAATATTGCGGGGAATTCCGCTCACAGAAGGCACCACGGAATTACTGATGAAATGCAGCGGGTAACTGACTCTTGTATTGGGGGATATCGCCTTGCTGGAAAGGTCTATACGGTCTGTGCCATCAACGAAGGGAACATTCTCGACCAGCGCACCCGGCCTGATGGCGCGGAAGATTTCGGGCTCGCGCTCTTCAGTGAGGTCGATGGTTTTGGCATAGCAACCCCCTTCGAAATTGAATATCGTGTCCGCAGTCCAGCCATGTTCATCGTCTCCGATTAGTCCGCGGGAGGGGTCGGCGCTGAGCGTGGTCTTACCGGTACCGCTCAGCCCGAAGAATATGGCCGCGTCACCCGCTGCACCCACATTCGCGGAGCAATGCATGCTAAGCACCTGCCGGTCTTGCGGCAGGATATAATTGAGCACCGAAAAAATTCCTTTTTTCATTTCACCGGTGTAGCCCGTGCCCCCGATCAGTATCATCTTTCTCGTGAAATTCACAATGGCAAAATTGTGCTGCCGTGTTCCGTCGGTTGCAGGGTCGGCATGGAAGCCAGGTGCCTGGATGATGTGCCAATCCGGAGTGAACTCCTGAAGCTCTTCCGGATCGGGACGGAGAAACATGTTATGCACAAACAGATTGCTCCAGGGGTTTTCGTTGATGGTACGGATGTTGAGCCGATAATCAGGATCAGCGCAAACGAACCCGTCCCGCACCCAAAGCGGTTTTCCGGAGAGATAATCTGTCATCTTGGACAGAATCCTGTCAAATTTATCAGGAGTAATGGGGATGTTGAAATTATTCCAGTGCACCGTACTTTCGGTAAGCGCATCCCGCACAATGAACTTATCGTCAGGACTTCTTCCGGTGAATTCTCCGGTATTTACTACGAGCGCGCCGCTGCTGCACATCCGCCCCTGTCCGAGTGAAATGGTTTGGCGGCACAGTTCTTCAGGAGAAACCTGGTAATGGATATTATCGGTATTGGGGAGGCCTGAATTGATGATGGCCAATAGAGGTACTTTCAGCGACTGAACTACAGGCATATGCATAGATTGAGGTTCGGCTAGAGACGAGAACCAAAGTTAAGCGGATGACCGCCTGAGCATCGGCTAAATACGATGCTACATAGTTGAAATTATGAGGGCAAGACCGATATTTTTTGCTGAAAATCCAAAGTACTCTTCTGAATTTGGAAATATTGAAAAATTGTCTTTGAAAACTTGAAAGAATTGAATTTTTTAAAACCACTTAGCGTAAAGTGTACACGAAGAATATAACTCTCCAATGCGTGGGGCGTTAGAAAAGAAAGAAGAAAATTTGGTTAGGCTGTTTTTTCGAGCAGCGAAAGGGCGTACTTGAGTTGCTGTTCGATGGAGATGTTGGTATTGTCGATTACGATGGCATCCTTTGCCTTACGCAGGGGACTTACATCGCGGTTTGAATCGATGTAATCGCGCATCTCCAGATTATTTTTTACTTCTTCAATGGTCACGTTGGGATTTTTGGCGAACATTTCACGGAAGCGCCTTTCCACACGTGTGGAACTGTCGGCCGTCATGAACAATTTCAGTTCAGCTTTGGGGAATACCGTGGTCCCGATATCACGTCCATCCATGACAATTCCTTTCTTTTTGCCCAGTTTCTGCTGTTCGGCCACGGCGAAGGCGCGCACTTCCCTGATTGCGGCCACATCGCTCACTTTTTCGGCCACAACCATGTCGCGGATCACATATTCCACATTTTCTCCGTTGAGCAGGATTTCCGACTGATGTGACTTTTCATTGAGTTCGAAACTGAGGGTGATGTTCTTAAGTGCTCTTTCCACTTCCTGCTTTTTCTCCCAGTCCACATGGTTCCGCAGAAAGTAAAGGGTGACAGCCCGGTACATGGCCCCACTGTCGATGTACAAATACCCAAGCTTTGCGGCGAGCTGGCGGGCAAGTGTGCTTTTACCGCAGGACGACCATCCGTCGATGGTAATGATGATTTTCTTATCGGCTTTGGGCAACATAACAGGATGCAAAAATGAACAAAAAACAGGACCCTGCAAACAAAAAGCCATCCTTAGGGATGGCTTTCGTCATTTGTCGTAATAAGCATCAGGCTTCCGAAGCAGTTTCTTTCTGCGGCGAGGGTGAAGGGGGCTGGATGGTGAACCGGATCCGCTCATTTTGCTCGTCCATATCGGCAAGCAGCACATCGCCCTGCTTTACATTCATATTGAGAATTTCCTCGGCCAGGGGATCTTCAAGATATTTCTGGATGGCACGGTGCAGGGGCCGTGCGCCGAACTGAGCGTCGTAACCCTTGTCGGCAATGAAGTTCTTGGCGTCTTCCGACAAATGGAGGGTGAATCCCAGGTTAACGAGTCGCTTCATCACTCCCTTCATGAGGATA
>JBIIDU010000035.1:0-14153 GCA_044238165.1 Ferruginibacter sp.
GCGTGATATGGCCCGGATCAAGAAGGCCATTATCACCGGCAGCATGATTCTTTCGGAGGCGGGCAAATACTATAACCGGTTGGTTTGGATGCAACCCGACGGGCAACTTGGTTATTACGACAAGCGACATCTTTTCAGCCTGGCCGGCGAGGAAAAGCATTACACGGCAGGAAACAGGAAATTGATTGCTTCTGTAAAGGGCTGGAAAATCAACCTGCAGATTTGTTACGACCTCCGCTTTCCGGTATGGGCAAGGCAGGCGCCTTCGAAACCCGTTGCAACGGGTGTGCCCCGCTACGATGTGTTGTTGTACGTGGCCAACTGGCCGCAGAGAAGAAGCCATGCCTGGAAAACACTGCTTACCGCAAGGGCTATCGAAAATCAGTGCTTTGTTGTGGGTGTGAACCGCGTGGGCAACGACGGTAATGGCATCTACCATAGTGGCGACAGCCTGGTGATTGGTCCGATGGGCCAACAATTGTATCATGTGGCCGACCGGGCCGATACACATGGAATACTGCTGCAAAAATCAATGCTCGATGAAACCCGCACCAACCTCGCTTTTCTTGATGATGCCGATTCTTTTTTCATTGAAATCTAACGCGTAGTTCCGTTCCGCCGGATCATTTCTTTCACAAAATTCATTTTCCTGTCTATCCTCCTGATGACTCCTTCTGTGGTCGGCGGCACGGCGATGTCGGGAATTATACCGGTGCCCGTCTGCGGCACATGCCGATACTGCACAATTTTGAAAAGGGGAAGGCGAACCTGAAGCCTCGTTTGCGGCAAACGGATATCGGGAATCATCACACCGCTGTTGCCGTGCCATCCTCCTCCGGTTTCTTCACCTACAACCAGCACATTCTTTTGTCCTTTTACCGAGTGGCAGAAAAGAGTTGAGGCTGAAAATGTAGGCCCGGCAGTAAGCACATATATATGACCGTCGAAATGATTTTTTTTCCGGGGCCTGTAGAAATGACGTTCATAATGTCCGAGCCGGTAGCGGCCCTCCTCATCCTTCTTTGTAAGGAAAAACAGCCCGATGTTGTTGAACCATCCGTGACGGATGTATCGTGTATAGGGCCGCAATGATTTTGCAACCGCATAGGTGCTGTCGGACACCCGGAAAGCGGAGTCTTTGATATATTTTGCCAGCAACACATATAGGTCGATATTTCCGCCGCCGTTGTTCCGAAGGTCGATGATCAGGTTTCCAATCTTATTTTGTTGCAGGGTATGGAAGGAGGTGCGGAAAAATTTTCTCAGCCGTTTATCATGTCCGTTGTTGAAGGTGTTCAACGTGAGGGTAGCGCAATTCAGGCTGCTATCAATGCTTAATTTCCGGAATCCGTTTCGCCGCATTTCGCGTCTTTCTTTTCCGGAAACCGTTTTGGCATTTTGTTTTTTTTGTTGGATCAGCCTCGAGCTGTCATCCCCCGGATTCCATAGTGGAACGAGATATTTTTTTTCCTCCCCTGTGCTGTCTGCCACCCCCACCCGGTAATTTTTGAAGATGCCGTAGATATTCCGGTGGTAATAGGGGAAGTTGGCGCTGAGCCGGCTGTAATTGATGTTGGCGGCATACCCGTCGGTAGGCAGGTAGCGGAACATGTTTTCCTGCAATTCCTTTACCGGAACATGGTTGATGGAGGTGATGCGCATACCGCTGCGGATGTTCGAATCCTTGCGGTTGAGGTTGGCGGTTACAATCATGGTATCGCCCCAGGTTTTTACCTGCAGCGGAAACCCGGGTATCTGTTTGTTGCGGATGAATTTCCGCCATTGTTTGTCCATGCTGAAACTGGTATGTCCGCACCGGATTTTCTGAAGCAGGGGTGCAAGCACCTGCCATCCGAACTGCTGCGCGGTCATGCTGTCGGCAATCTGGTTGTTGAGGCTGTCGAAATAATGGTCCATCCTTTCTTTCGGTGTGTACCAGTAGAGTGCCGGGTGTTTGGCCTCAAGGATATTGCGAAGAAGGGTATAATCGGTGGTCAGTTCCGACCGGCCATAGCGTTTGTCGGGATTGTAATTTTTCCGCGGTGCGGTGCAGGAAAAAAGCGCGGTCAATAGGAAAAAAACAGGAAGCGCGGATTTCATCAATCACGAAATTACGGTAGAGCCGGACAATTGCCCGGCTCTACCACACACAAAATCATGCAATGAAAAAATTCAAAAACAAATACCGCATCCCATCCAACCGGTTACGGGGGCATGATTATGGTTCACATGGACATTATTTTGTGACAATTTGCACAAAAAACCGGGTGCATTATTTCGGGAATATCGTCCCCGTAGAGACGGACAATTGTCCGTCTCCCCACAATTGTCCGGCTCCCCACAATTGTCCGGCTCTAAGGCCAACCATTATTGGTCAAACGGCCATTGATTTTTGGATGCAAATCCCCAATCATTACCCGGTTGTCGAATTGGACGCGTTTGTTGTCATGCCCGACCATATTCACGGCGTTTTATTTTTGAACCAGCACGAAAAACATGATTGGCGTCCCAATAGATTCGGCCCACAATCACAAAACCTTGGTGCCATCATCAGGGCATTCAAGGCTTCCGTCAAACGGTTTGCCAACCAGAACAATATTGAATTCGAATGGCAATCGCGTTATTACGACCGTATTGTGCGGAATGAAAAGGCGTTGAATGCGATAAGGAGGTATATCATCAATAATCCGGAGAAATGGAACCGACCATGATGGTAATGCGTAGAGACGAATAATTATCCGTCTCTACGCATGCGGCGTCGCCGTATGCGCGGCCAACACCAAACGAATTTCACCGTAACCCACAAGGCCCCCGCAGAATTCATAGATGGGCTTAGTCTCTTTTGTTCCCAGCATTTTTATGGCGCTTTCGACGGTTTCCCTTTTGGCGGAGGAAACCAGTTCATTGATTTTCAGTTCACCCGATTCAACATATACAGCGAGGTGGCCCTCGATGGTGGAAACGGTCAGCTTTCGTTCAGCGGCGATTTCGGAAATCGTTTTTCCCTGCCGGAACAGTTCAAAACTGAGTGAGCGGGTATTGCCCGTCTTTTTGTTTGTGGGTATTTTTTTCTTTTTCTCTTTCACAGGAAGGGCACCCATATCTCCGTGCAGGTCGTGTTCGTAACAATAGCGCGCGACGATTTCGAGGAATTCGTCGCCGAACTGCCGTGTTTTTATTTCGCCGAATCCGCTGATTTTTTTCAGCTCTTCCCGGCTTTGCGGCAGGCAGAGTACCATTTCTTCGATCCCCGCATTGCTGACTACCCGGTAGAGGGGCAGGTTTTTATCCTTGCAGATTTCATCACGTTTTCTTCGCAGCAGCTGTTGCAGTTCGGAACGAACACCGGTGCCGGACACCGATGTTTTTCCTGCCGCATAAAGGTCGATTTCAGATGCGGGTTTCCGGTAACTGCACAGGTGTTCCTGAAACCGCAGCTGGTCATAACCCTGTATGATACCCGAAAGCAGGTGGCGCCGCAGGTGGACATTTTCGTACAAGATCCGGATTGGATTGTTCATTTCCTGCGCCACAATCTTACTGTCGGTTTCGGCCGGGCAGCGTTTCAGCAGAATTTCCAATGGTTCCAGCGTTGCAGTGAAGTGCCGGGCTGCGGCAACCAGCCGTTCCTGCAGGACCGGGTTTTTTACCGGAGTATTTTCATTGAGCAGCAGTGCCGACAACTGCGGAGCGAACTTTCGTGCTGTATCTTCCGTTTGTTCGACGATTTTCTGGATATCGAGCATCCAGGGCAGGGCGCTCTTGCTCAGTGCATCAATATGCTTTCCTGTAAGCGCAACAAGCTCCCTGCACTGTGCAACCCATTCATTGAAGCGGAACAGCTCACTGATTTCTTCCTGCTGCCGTATTCGTTGTGCCTCTTCCAGCAGTTTTTCCGGATTGGCGCTGCGGTGCTGCTGCGCATAAGCCAAAACCTGCGGATCGGTGAAAAGCCCGGAAGCGCGGATACGGCTTTTCAGCACCATGCCTTCCAGGGAAGTGCAGCGGCTCAGTGCCACATAAACCTGTCCGGCTGCGAAGGAGTCGCCCGCGTCTATGATGGCTCTTTCAAAAGTGAGCCCCTGGCTTTTGTGGATGGTGATGGCCCAGGCCAGCCGGAGTGGAAACTGGGTGAACGAACCCAACTCTTCTTCGCTGACCTGCCGGGTGGAGCGGTCAATACGGTAACGCAGGTTTTTCCAGGTTTCGGTCCTTACTTCTATGACGGCAGCGTCCCCTTCGCACTGCACAAAAACGCGGTCGTCCTCCAGCCGGCAAACGGTGCCGATCTTACCGTTGAAATAACGGCGGGCCCGGTCTGTATCGTTTTTTATGAACATGACCTGTGCGCCGATTTTCAGCAGCAGTTCTTTTTCGGCGGGGTACGCTTTTTCGTTGAATTCGCCGGTCAATTCGGCATGAAAAACCTTCGGTTGACCCGACAACCGATCCAGTTCACGCGCGTTGATCTTGTCGGCTTTGTGGTTATGGGAGGTCAGGGTGATGTATTTCTCGTTTTCCGCAGGAATAAAATCGGGCATGTAACGGCTCTCGAAAATCCGGTATGCCTTTTCGTCGAGCGTATTGTTGCGCACCTGGTTCAGGAGTGAAATAAAACCTTCGTCGCGCTGGCGGTAAACTTTTTCCAGTTCAATATATACCGGGGGATTGTTTTCCATGACCCGGCTGCCGAAAAAGAAGGGGGTTCGGTAGTAAGGTGAAAGCAGTTCCCATACCTCTTCGCCGGCCACGGGCGGAAGCTGGAAGAGGTCGCCGATCAGCAGCACCTGCACACCTCCGAAGGGCGCATCGGGTTTGTTCCGCACATGGCGCATCACGCAGTCAACGGCATCCAGCAGGTCGCAGCGTACCATACTCACTTCATCGATGATGAGCAGTTCCAGCTTATTGATGACCTCTTTGCGTTCACTGTTGAGCCGCACTTTTCCGAGAAGTGCGTGTTTGTCCACTACGGTGTCTTCCGCGCCATATCCTTTGCTCTCGGGAATAAAGGGCATGGTTGGCAACTGGAAGAAACTGTGGATGGTTGCCCCGCCCGCATGGATGGCAGCAACCCCTGTAGGCGCCACCACAGCGGTGTTTTTGAAGCCCTGTTCCCGGCAATATTTCAGAAAAGTGGTTTTTCCCGTGCCCGCTTTTCCCGTCAGAAAAACCGACGAGCCGGTAAACCGGATGAAACCGGCAGCCAGTTCAAAGCTGCTGTTCGCTGTATCGGAGGCCGGGGCTTGCTGCATGATTCAAAAATAAGACAAAGCCCCCGCCCACCTGTTTGCCCGTGTCCAATTAAGCACTTATTTTGTGAGAACTAAATATTTTGTCAAAAAAATTGCTAATTTTGTTAGTGTGAATAAAAGAAACCCCCTATCTTTGGTTTCCCTTTTACTTTTACAGATACACCGATACATCACCAATTAAAAACAAACAACTATGAGTAATGTGGAAAAACTGAAGGCGCTCAAGCTGACGATGGACAAGATCGACAAGGATTTCGGAAAGGGTTCGGTAATGATCATGGGCGAGAAGCCGCATGTGGAGCAGGAGTACATATCCACCGGCTCGCTGGGTCTGGATGTGGCCCTCGGCATCGGCGGGCTTCCCAAGGGGCGCGTGATTGAGATCTATGGTCCTGAAAGCAGCGGTAAAACCACCATCGCCACCCATGTGATTGCCGAAGCACAGAAGAAAGGCGGCATGTGTGCCATCATTGACGCCGAACACGCATTCGACAGCAACTATGCACGGAAACTGGGCGTGGATATAGACAATCTTCTTATTTCACAGCCCGACTACGGCGAGCAGGCACTGGAAATAGCCGACCGGCTCATCCTGTCCGGCGCGCTGGATGTGGTGGTCATCGACTCGGTGGCCGCGCTGGTTCCCAAGAGCGAACTGGAGGGTGAAATGGGCGACAGCAAAATGGGGCTGCAGGCCAGGCTGATGAGCCAGGCGCTTCGGAAGCTCACCGCCACCATTGCCAAAACCAATTGCTGCTGCATCTTCATCAACCAGCTCCGCGAAAAAATCGGCGTCATGTTCGGCAATCCCGAAACTACCACCGGCGGAAACGCGCTCAAGTTCTATGCCTCGGTGAGGCTCGACATCCGCCGCATGGCGCAGATCAAGGACGGCGATGAAGCCATCGGGAACCGCGTGAAGGTGAAAGTGGTCAAGAACAAAGTGGCTCCCCCGTTCCGCAATGCCGAGTTCGACATCATCTTCGGCGAGGGTATATCCAAAAACGGCGAAATCATCGATATGGGTGTGGAGTTGGGTATTGTGCAGAAAAGCGGAAGCTGGTTCAGCTATGAGTCCAACAAGCTTGGCCAGGGCCGCGATGCTGTCAAGCAACTGCTGCTCGACAATCCGGAGATGTCTGCCGAAATTGAAGGAAAAATAAGGGCCAAGATTGCAGAGGCGCAGGCTGTTTAAGCGCAGGTAGCAAAACCTCTATATTTTTTGACGGGTTAGTATTTATCATGCCGTTCTTTATGGAACGGCATTTTTTATTTCTTTATTTCTGTGTCTGCTCCAGACATCACCCTTGTTTTCTGGAACAGATTTTTCCCCTCATTGATGAAAACAATCTCTCTAACTTCACGCAATTAGTTGATGGTCAAGTGCTGAAATCGGCATTAGTAACGACCAGGTATACGAGCGGTCTCGTGCGCCAGTCAGGGGAATAGAATGCATCTTCTTCCCCTCCTTTGGAGGGGCCAGGGGAGGCCTATCGACATCTCTTTAACTTCAGGAAGTTAGCATCTATTTTCTATTTTTAAAATCTTGGCAATCGGTATAAATTAATCGGTGATATCAATAGATGAGACAAATGGTAAGCCCCTACTCATCATCCACCAGATACCCGTAATCAATAAGTAACTCCTCTCCTGCAGCGATGTCGCGCAACGTCTCAAAATCTTCTCCCTCGTTGATAGATAGGATATTGGGTGTATCGGAATGGTTGAGGAAGTTGACCAGGTCCATCACTTTGAATCCATAGTCGGGCAGAAAATAATTGTCGGCATCATAGAGACAGTAATTCTCCACCAGATCGATGGCATGTTGCGGCAGTGCGGCGATTTCCTTTTTCGGAACAGGGATCCATTCGCCGATGCCCGAAGAAAACATGCCGCGCTGCCCACAGGGAATGTTGCGGATTGCGAAAACGCCGATGCCATGAAGGGTCGAAGGGCGTATCATCACAAATGTCTGCTGGCTCAGCTGTTGTAATAATTCGGCTTTTGTCATATCCTTTAGCGGAAGTGTAGTTTAAAATTTTGAATGAAATCAATCAGTTGTTTTCAACCGGCTGATAAACCATTGCAGCCGGATGCCGGCCATCAAAAACGGATATCCGATCAGCCGGATACCCTTGCGGTAATATTTGTTCACAAACAGGGCCATGGCACCATAAAAATTATTGAAATAAGCACGGCTTTTCTTGTCTGTGCTTTCTCCCTTATAGTGCGTGATGGTCACTTCAGGGAAATAATAATTCTGGTAGCCGGCCAGTCGGATCTGATAACTCAGGTCTATATCTTCCCCATACATGAAGTAGCGTTCATCGAATCCCCCCGTTTCTTCGAGCAATCGTTTTCTGATCAGCATGAACGCACCGGAAAGTACTTCAACCGGATTGGTTTCTTTTTCGGGAAGATGGCCCAGGTAATACCCTGCGAAAAGGCTTGAGTTCGGGAATAATACAGCCATTCCGCTCATTTTGCAAAAGCTGTTCATCAGCCCCGGAAAGCCCCGCTTGCTTTCGCGAAGAAAATTTCCCTCGCCATCGACCATCCTGACGCCCAGTGCCCCACAGTCGGCATGCTTATCCATGAAGCCTATGCATTTCCGCAAGGCTTCTTCGGGAATCACTGTGTCGGGATTCAGGAAGAGCACAAATTTCCCGGACGATTGCTTCCAACCTATATTGCAGGCAACGGCGAAGCCCCTGTTTTCATGCAGCCATTTGAATTTGACATCGGGGAAGCGGCCGGGGAGGTATGCGGCACTGCCGTCTGTTGAGTGGTTGTCGACCACCAATATTTCTGCCTCCATACCGCGGCTGGCCTTCTGCAGGCTTGTCAGACAGGCGTCCAGCAGATGCTTTACATTAAAGTTGACAATGATGATGGAGAGGATCAAGCCGTTGTTTGTTTATATGCCCGGAATGCTTTGTTCGTAGCGGAAAATATTGTCGGGGTCGTATTGTTTCTTGATTTGTTGCAGGCGCACCAGGTTTTTTCCGTAATAGTCGGAGGCCGGCGCGGTAAAATTGATATCCGGATAATTACGGTACTGGGCATTCATGCCGTTCCGAGCGAAAATATCCTGCACTTCCTGAAATTTTTGAAGGAGCGATGTTTCGCGCGAAGGATTGTCCCAATAAGTTTGCAGCTCAGAAAAGTAAGGGTATTCGCGATGCGGAAATGCAGATCCGGCCTCTTTATCTGGCGATTGGATATTTCCGCCCAGGGTATTTACCTGGAAAATCATACCGGGCGTGGCAATCACTTTGTCGAGCACGCCGCCGATATAGGGTTCAACGGAGGCGAAATTCCGGTAAAGGCCAGCCGATGCATTCTTGAAGTAAAGCGGCTCCTGTACTCCATAGTAATTTTTCAGGGCCTGTGCCAGCGGAACAGATGACGATTTTGTGGTTTTGTCGCTCAGCCTCTCAAGGGTATTTATTACCGGTTGTATTCCCGTACTGTTTTTCCCGGTATTGGTGAGCAGTATGTAAAGGGTTGATTTGTTGAGCACGAAGGCGCTGAAACATTCGGGAGGCAGGTTGCGTGTTTGTTCGAACCAGGTGTTCATGATACGCAGGGCCCGAACCCTGTCGACCCGGAAGGACCTGAAACGGAAACTTTGCATCGTTGCCGGAGCTTCGTGTACCCGGAAGGTCAGGGAAGTGACCACGCCGAAATTGCCGTTGTTTCCGCCGCGGCAGGCCCAAAGCAGGTTTTTGTCTGTTGCGGAATCAACAATCCGGCCCCTACCGTCAACCATAGTTACCCCCAACAAACTGTCGCATGTAAGTCCGAATTTTCTCGCCAGCAACCCATATCCGCCACCCAGCGTCAGCCCGCCGATTCCTACCGTGGCACAGGATCCGCCCGGGATGATTTTTTTCCGCGGCAGCAGAAAATCGTAGAGTTTGGCAAGGGTGCAAGCGGGCCCAACGCGTACGGTCTGGCTATCGATCCACTCGGCCTGGTTGAGCAGTCCAAGATGAATCATCATGGCCCCATTGGCTGCAGAAAAACCCTCCATACAATGTCCGCCGCTGCGTACGGTAACCGCCCATTTTTTTCCCAGGGCATATCGAACAGCTTCAGCCACATCCCCGGTGGTTTTGCAGCGTGCGATGGTAGCGGGCCGTTTGTTGATCCGTTTATTGAATCCGCCCCGCAGTTGCTCGTAGGTTTCGCTGCCCGGCATGAAATAATCTGCTGCCGGTGATTTAGGCCCCGGTTCTTTGTCAAAAAACAGACTTGCCGGATTTCGGGCCATCAGCGCTCCCGGAGCCAGCAGCAACAGCCGAAGGAATTTTTTTCGTTGCATTGAAGGTGGTTAACGATGAATAAAAGTATTGAAATATCCGGTGGCTTTGCCACATGATTTCACGCTGCCCGATTGCATACTGCCGATGCTCGTTTATCTTTGGGCATGTTCAAATCTGTTTTGCAAAAAGCAACTGAGGCCGGTGCCAAAGAATTGCTGCGTTTTTTCAACGGGAACTTCACCATTTCAAACAAGGAGGGCCCCAACAATCTGGTAACAGAAGCCGACCATGCCGCGGAAGCCGCCATCATTTCGGCCATTCGGGCCGAATGCCCCGACCATGCCATTCTGAGCGAGGAACAGGGAGCCACCGAAACCTCCAGCGAATACAAATGGATCATCGATCCGGTCGACGGTACTGTCAACTTTGCCAATGGAATTCCGCTCTGTTGCGTGAGTATCGCCCTGGAGCTGCGTGGCGAAATCATATTGGGTGCGGTGTACAACCCCTTTATGCGTGAGTTTTTTATGGCCGAAAGAGGTCAGGGTGCTACGCTCAACGACCGGCCTATTTCTGTAGGCAATAAACGGCAGGTCGCCAAAAGCTGCCTGGTGACCGGATTTCCCTACACCTATCTTGACCATCCCAATGGTCCGCTTCAGGTATTCGGAAAGCTGGTACGGCGCGGAATTCCGGTGCGAAGACTGGGCAGTGCCGCCATCGATCTGTGCTGGGTGGCCGCCGGCCGTTTCGACGGATTTTATGAACACAGCCTGCAGGCCTGGGACAGCGCCGCCGGATTTTTGATGGTGCAGGAGGCCGGAGGAAAAGTGACCGATTTCGAGGGAAGACCCTATTCGGTATACCAGCCCCATTTGCTGGCTACCAACGGGCATATACACGAAGAGCTGTTGCGTATTGTTGCGGGTGGCGAAGTGGAGGGAACTCCCTGACACAGGCGGAAAAAGGGCTACAGGCATTCATTAAAAAGAGTGGGGGTTGCCCCATCAGTCAAAAAAAATATTATGGCCGAAGAACGGACAGAAATAGCCACGCTTGGGGAGTTCGGGCTGATTGAACACCTGACCCGCAACAACGAAACGCGTAATGCCTCCACCCTGGTGAGCGTAGGCGATGACGGCGCCGTCATCGATCATTTCGGCAAGCATACGGTAGTGAGCACCGACCTGCTGGTGGAAGGCATTCATTTCGACCTCATGTACACACCGCTCAAGCACCTGGGTTATAAAAGCGTTGTGGTGAACCTGAGCGACATCTATGCCATGAATGCAATGCCTACGCAGATTACACTGAGCATTGCCTTCAGTAACCGGTTCAGTGTGGAGTCGCTGAGCGAGTTCTATGAAGGCGTGTATGCCGCCTGTGAGCGTTATGGTGTTGATCTGGTGGGTGGTGATACCTCCTCGTCGCAAAAGGGGTTTATCATTTCGGTTACGGCACTGGGCGAAGTGGCTCCCCATCAATTTGTCAAACGCTCGGGTGCAAAAAAGGGCGATTTGATTTGCGTGAGCGGATTTTTGGGCGGCGCTTTTCTGGGACTCACCCTGCTGGAGCGTGAGAAGAAGATTTTTGCCGAAACCGGCGCCCAGCCCGATCTGGAGAACCAGCAGTATATCGTGGGCCGCCTGCTGAAGCCCGAGGCCCGCAAAGACATCGTTGAATTTTTCGGCGACGCGGAAATCATGCCCACTTCCATGATTGATGTGAGTGACGGCCTGAGCAGCGACCTGTTGCACCTGTGCAAACACGGTGAGCTGGGGTGTGTTTTGTACGAGGAAAAAATACCGGTTGACGAGGCCGCCCGGCAGTTTGCCTACAAGCTGGAAATCGACCCCACGGCCTGTGCGCTCAGCGGAGGCGAAGATTATGAGTTGTTGTTCACTGCAGCCCAGTCCGATTACGAAAAGATCCGGCTTAACGACCAAATCCATATCATAGGGTATATGACGGAGGCCTCCGAGGGAAAACACATCATTACCCGGGGCGGTAACCGCCACGAACTGGTGGCACAGGGCTGGAACCATGCCCGGTAGGCTTATTCGCCGTTTTTTTTCGATCGGCGAGGGGGTTTTCCACGCTTTTTACACATTTTCCACTAACTTCGCCGTCCTTTCACAAGCAACGGGGATGGTGCCCTGTTGAGATGAAGACAACTGGCTTCGATACTTATTGCTAAAAGGAAAAAACAAAGATTATGCCCGGTAAAAAAAGAACCTATCAGCCGCATGTCCGCCGCAGAAAATCCGTACACGGGTTCCGTCAGCGTATGCAAACCGCCAACGGACGCAAAGTGCTGGCCAGCCGCCGCAAGAAGGGGCGCGCCAAACTTACGGTTTCCGATGAGCGCTTCGGTAAAAAATAAAAATCAGGTTGCGTTTTTCAGCAACTGATATCAGGATATTGCGCCCTCCGGAAACGGGGGGCTTTTTTCGGCCCGGCCGATTCATAAATCAACTTGGCATTGCCACAACGGAAATACACACTGGGAAAAAATGAACGGCTGAAAAGCCGAAAGGCCATTGCCGCTCTTTTCGCATCAGGAAAGTCTTTTTCCCTGTTTCCCTTCCGTGTCGTGTTCACACTCACCGAGGTAGACGTGCCCGATGGCGAAAAACCCCATCTGCTTGTGCTTCCCGCCTTTTCGGTCAGCAAGCGACATTTTTCTTCGGCGGTGAAAAGAAACCGGGTACGCCGGCTGATGAAGGAGGCGTTTCGCCTTTCAAAAATTTCCCTTCAGGAGCATCCTTTGCCCCAAACGATGCGCCTGGAACTTTTCCTTATTTTTCAGGGGAATGAATTGCCCGAATATTCGAACGTGCAGCTTCGCATGCGGCAATTGATGCTGCGCTTAAAAAAAGAAGTGGATGCACAGGCCCGATAACATACTTCAATGGATCAACCGGTGGTTGGGTCTGCCTTTTCTGGGTTTGATTCGGCTTTACCAGTTGGTGCTTTCTCCCTTGCTCGGCCCCAAATGCCGCTACACGCCCACCTGTTCGCATTATGCCATGGAAGCCATCCGGAAATACGGGCCGTTGAAGGGGTGCTGGCTGGCTATGCGGCGTATTGGCCGCTGCCATCCATGGGGAGGTCACGGACACGATCCCGTGCCCTGAAAATTTCGGATTTAGGAAAAACCGGATTTATTTGGCTGAACTGAATCTTTCGGAAATCTTTGACCAGTTTACCGTGTTCCAGAAAGCCCCCAGGTAATCGGCCCGGCGGTTCTGGTAATGCAGGTAATAGGCGTGCTCCCATACATCGCAGCCCAGCAGTGGTGTGCCTTTCACTTCGGCCACATCCATCAGCGGATTGTCCTGGTTGGGGGTGGAAGAGATTTCCAGTTTTCCTTCGCGCAGAATCAGCCAGGCCCAACCGCTACCGAAACGGGTCATGCCCGCATTATTGAACTTCTCCCTGAACGAATCAAACGATCCTAAGGCCGAGTTGATGGCATCGGCCAGAGGCCCTGTGGGTGTGCCGCCGGCATTGGGTGCCATGCTTTCCCAAAAGAATGTATGGTTCCAGTGGCCGCCTCCGTTGTTACGGACGGCAGGACTTATTTTTCCGGCTTCCGCTACCAACTGTTCCAGCAACTTGTTTTCGTGTTCAGTTCCGGCAATGGCCTTGTTCAGGTTGTCCACATAGGCCTGATGGTGTTTGCCGTGGTGGATCTGCATGGTACGGGAATCGATATGGGGCTCGAGGGCGTCGTGTGCGTAAGGAAGCGCGGGTAAAGTGAATGGCATATGAATCAGTTTTTTGAAATACAAATGTACAGATGGCTCCCTAACAATAAGCCGGAAGCATCCAATTCTTTTCTAAATCGAAAAGCGGCTATCGTTTCTTCCTGAAGAAATCGGTCATCAGCGCACCACATTCATCGGCCAACAGTCCGCTGCAGATGCTTGTTTTGGGATGGAAAGGGTTTTTGCCGCCGCAACAGCTCCGGTATCCGTTTTTGGCATCGGAGGCGCCGTACACAACCCTGCCTACCTTGCTCCAGAATAAAGCTCCGGCGCACATGATGCAGGGCTCCAGGGTTACATAGACGGTGGCTTCCGGCAAGTATTTGCTGTTGAGGTATTGAGCGGCGGCGGTGATGGCAATGATTTCGGCGTGTGCTGTGCTGTCGTTGAGCAGTTCCACCTGGTTGTGTCCCCGGCCGATGATCTGGTTTCCGATTACGATGATGGCACCAACGGGTACTTCGTCTTTCTCGAAGGCCCTGGTTGCTTCCTGTATCGCGCGCCTCATGAGTGGTTCGTCGCCGGGCTGGTAAGGGAGTGATTCCATAGCCGCATAAAATTAGGGTATCGGAAGCGGAAGGAATGGAACTTGTATATTGAGCAAGCATAAATCCATCCCACCCGATTTTCACCATCGTAACCCTTGCGAAAAGCCAATCGTTCTTCAATCCTCTTCGTCCCTGTATCATTAAAATCCTGTTTCAGACAAGTATATCCCGGTTCCCCTCATTTTTTGGCAAGTAAAATCAGCAGAAAAGCCGAAATTCATCGTCTCAGAAAAACAATTGATTTCCGTCAATTTGAAATATCCAGATTATGATACCAAGCCAGCTGCAGGCCATGCGCAATTACTTTCAGGC
>JBIIDU010000234.1:0-4052 GCA_044238165.1 Ferruginibacter sp.
GATGCTCCAATCTGCCGTACCGAGCGCCTTGAGCACACCGATCATACGCGTTCTTTCCAGCACAATGATCAGCAGGCAGGTGATGAGGTTTACAACGGCCACCACGATCATGATGCAGGTAAGGATGTACTTGATCCTGTCCTGCAGCGAGAGCCAGTCGAAAATATTGGGGTTGAGTTCGCGGTAGGTCTTGCTGTTCCAGATGGCAGGGGTTTCTTCTTTGATACGTTGGGCGATTTGCGCTGTTTTCCGGTGGTCATCCAGAAAGATCTCATAGCCGCCAATCTGTCCGGGTGTCCAGTCGTTCAGCCTTCGGATCAGGTCGAGGTCGCAAAGCCCGAAGTGCTGGTCGTATTCGTCGATGGCGGTTTTGAAAATGCCGGCGATGCGGAGTTTTCTTGCCCTTTTGCTTCCGTCTTCCTGTATGAAGAAGGAAAGCAGTGAATCACCTGTCTGCACATTGAGCTGGGCCGCAGTGTAAGCGGAAATATTGATTTCACGGGCATAGCCGCTGTCGGGGAAAGCCAGCCAGGCTCCCTGCTGAAGAAAGGGCTTGAGGCGCTGAAGGGGATAGTGGCGCTCTATTCCCTTGAGCAGGATGCTGGTCATTTCGTTGTTGGCGGTAAGGATGGCCGATTTGGTGGCGAAGCACGAAGACGATACCACGCCCGGCTGCCTTGAAAGGGTTTGCTCCACCGAACGGTCGCGGTCGATCACAAATTCTTCTGCGGTGGTGGCCCTTAAACCCACATCCTGAAGCACATGGATATGTCCCCAGAAACTGAAAACTTTTTCGCTGATGACCTGCTGGAACCCGTTGATGAAACTGAGCGCCACGATCATCACGGCCACGCTGATGGCTGTGGCGGTGATTGCCAGGCGGATGATGAAGCGCGAAAAGGATTTCTGCTTGTTGAAAGCGATGCGCCTTGCCAGAAAAGCGGGGGTATTCAATCGGAATATATTTGCTACCTTTCAAAAGTAATTATTAATCGTCAACAGGCTGGACGAGATTGAGGCAGGTTTTCTGCCGAAAGCAACGGTCGTCCTTCAGTTTTTCAAGATGCGAAGCTTCACTTATTTAGGTAGGCACTTTTCTTCCCTGTCATTGTTGCTGTTACTTTTGGCAAGCACAGAACTATGCGCGCAGCTGAACCCCGACAATATCTATGCTTCCAACATTCGCTCGGTCCGGCTCCATCTCAACGGTGACCAGCTCAGCCTGCCCGTGTTCAGGCTCAACGGGGGCGACCGGCTGGAGCTGCATTTTGACGACCTTTCCGCAAACGTAAGATCTTACTACTATACCTTTCAGCTATGCGACATCAACTGGGTGCCGGTGAACCTCAGCACTTTCGACTATATCAAGGGCTTCACCCAGCAGCGCATCAGCACCTACCGGCTTTCGACCCAGGCGTTTACCCGGTACACCCATTATCAGGCCATGCTGCCCGACCCGAACTGCATGCCGTCGCGCAGCGGTAATTACCTGCTCAAGGTTTTTCTGGATGGCGACACGTCCCGAACGGTATTCACCCGTGGGATGCTGGTGCTCGACAACCGGGCAACGGTAAGCGCACAGATGATGCAGCCCTTTACCCCTAGCCTTTACAGAACCCACCAGCGGATACGTTTCACTGTTAATATTGAAAAACTCAACGCTTTCAATGCCAGCCAGCAGATAAAGGTCAAAGTGCTGCAGAACCACCGGTGGGACAATGCCCAGGGTTCCCTGCCACCCACTTTTATCCGGGGCAATTCGCTTGAATACAACAACGAGTCGAGTTTTGTATTTCCCGGCGGCAAGGAGTGGCGTTGGCTCGATCTGCGCAGTTTCAGGCTGCTGAGCGACCGTATCGACAGTGCCGCAAACGGAAAAACAACCTTCAATCTCTATGTGAAGCCCGATACGGACCGGAGCCTACAGAAATATCTCTATTTTCTGGACCTGAACGGGTTGTACCAAGTCATCACCACCGACAATGTGAACCCCTACTGGCAAACCGATTATGCAACGGTGAATTTTCGGTATTACACACCCGACGGTAAGCCCTATGACGGCAAGGAGCTTTTTCTGTTCGGGCAGTTGACCGATTACCGACCTTCGGCACAGAGCCTGATGCGTTACAACAGCGACAGTGGCTATTATTCAGGACAGCTTTATCTGAAACAAGGCTACTACAATTATGCGTATGCGCTGGCTGATAAAAAAAATCCGGCTGCGGCTTTTGACCTGCTGGAAGGTAATTATTGGGAAACCGAAAATATGTACACAGTACTGGTGTATTACAGGGGGTTCACCGACCAGAGCGATCAGCTGATCGGTATTGGCCGAATCACCACCCGAACCGATAGGCCGGGGTTCAGCTTCTGAACCCAATACCTATCCTCTTCAAATACACGCAGACGGGTCAATACAATCCTGTATATTTGCAACGGCAAGTCTTATACGGCCAGCTCCTGTTGAACTCCCCCAGGACCGGAAGGTAGCAAGGGTAGATGGTTGAGCGGTGCGATATAAGTAACTTGCCATTTTTTTTGCTTGCCATGACGGATTCCTTCTTTCCCCCGGATGTTGCAAATCCGGCAATCCATGAATTCCAATTAGTTCCTACATTTGAAGCGTACCGACCGGTACAGGCACTTCACTTTTAAGATTAAGAAAATAAAACAGCTGCTTATGAAATTTTTCATCGATACGGCCAATCTTGCCCAGATCAGGGAAGCCCATGCGCTGGGCATTCTCGATGGTGTCACCACCAATCCTTCCCTGATGGCCAAGGAAGGAATCAAGGGGGAAGAAGCGGTAATGGCTCATTACCGGATCATCTGTGAAACGGTGAACGGAGATATCAGCGCGGAAGTGCTTTCCACCGAGGCGGATGCCATGATCGAGGAGGGCCGGAAGCTGCATGCCATCCATCCCAATATCGTAGTCAAAGTGCCGATGATTCGCGATGGCGTGAAAGCCATACGCTGGTTCACGACCCATGGTATCAAAACGAATTGTACGCTCGTGTTCTCGTCCGGGCAGGCCATTCTTGCCGCAAAGGCAGGTGCCACCTATGTTTCGCCCTTCATTGGCCGGATCGACGACAGTGGATGGGACGGAATGGAGCTCATCCGTCAGATGCGCAGGATATTCGATGTACAGCGTTATGCCACGCAGATTCTTGCCGCTTCCATCCGTAATCCCAATCACATCATCCAATGCGCCGAAGCTGGTGCGGATGTTTGTACCTGTCCGCTTGACGCCATCATGGGCCTGCTCAAACACCCGCTTACGGATATCGGTTTGGCCAAATTTCTGGCCGATGCCGGCAAATAGTTGTATCGGGAAAATATTCACTTATTTGTCGTGCTGGATGATGAGTCACATCATGGTTGAATTGTAGTACCCTTTGCAGATTCGTTGCTGAAAATTTTATACCATGGAAAAGAATACTAAAATCGCACAGATTTATGGATACCTGATTTGCCTTGTGGCGGTGATTACTTTTCTGATTGCCGTTACCAACCTCTTCAACGCCGGAATCAACCTGCAGGATCCGCTGCATGCGGAGGGATTTTACACCGGGTCCGGTAATCTTTACTCATTCGAGGAATACCGTCTTGAGAAAATCAGGACATACCAAATGTCTGGCGACAGTCTGTTAAGGAATAGTCTGCCCGATGCCAAAGCACTGCGGCAGATGTTTGAAGACCAACGTAACAACCAGCTGCAGCTGGTCAAACTCAAAAACTGGAGAGCCGTTGTCACCCACGGGGTCTTGCTGTTGGTGGCAATAATCCTTTTTGTAATCCACTGGCGCTGGTTGCGGAAGATGGGGAGGGGGTAATTTAGGCTGCTGCCAATTCGTTGATCCCTTTTGTTTTAATGCAATGAATTTCAATAAGTTGTGTTAATAATAGAAATTCAGTTTCCTTAAAAGTGACGTCCTTTTTTCAGCAAAGGAGGTGAAAAGTTCCTGTTTGTTCACATGGGTATATACACTTTTCAATTATTTGTATAATAAAAGCTAATTATCATCAGCCAATTTGTTTAATTTTAA
>JBIIDU010000235.1:0-4041 GCA_044238165.1 Ferruginibacter sp.
AGAGGTGGGCATAGAGAATTTTTTCGGTCAGGGTCAGGGGTTTTTGGGTGACGGCCCTAGCCGCTGCAATTCGTTCGCCGAATCCGGCATACACTTTTCGGATCATTTCGATATCAAACGCCATAGTAAGAATATTTTTAATTCAGGATGAGATGCTGTAGCACCATTTTGAAAGCCCGGCAAAATTACTGCAAACGCGCAAGGTTTAAAAGTGAAATAAGGTATGTTCTTTAATTTTTTCTATATTAGCCCTATGAATCGCTTCAAGCAAATCATAGAATGGCATGTTTTCGGGGTTTGTTCCGCGATTGGCGAAAAAGTAGGGATTGCTTCGTCTACCATCCGGAAATATTTCATTTATATCAGTTTTCTCACAATGGGCTCCCCGCTTATCGTGTATCTGTTTGTTGCCTTCTGGATGAACATCCGCCAGTATATCTTTAACGCACGCCGGAATCCGCTCAAATACCGCTGAGGGCCGCGGACATAAGAATTATTTTCAAGTTTCCGGGACTGCTTCTGTCATTTCTTTATGAACTCCCTTCCCTTGGGGTCTGTCTGTGAACGGCATATCCATTATTTTTGCGGCACAAATCAATCCTTATGCCAGGAACAGAATTATTCGGAGCCGAGGAGCGGCAGGAAGTGGACGATGTGATGCGCACGGGCATCCTGTTCCGCTACAACCACGATGCCCAGCGCAAGGGCATCTGGAAGGCCCGTGAGTTCGAAGCCGAAGTGCGTGCCTTTACCGGCGCCCGGTACGCCCATGCGGTCAGCAGCGGCTCTACGGCTGTTGCCTGTGCACTGGCTGCTGCGGGCATCGGTGCAGGCGATGAAGTCATTGTTCCGCCCTTCACCTATGCCGCCAGCGTAGAAGCAGTATTGTTTGTAGGTGCCAAGCCGGTATTTGCCGATATCGACGATACCCTTTGCCTGAGTGCTGAGGGTATCCGTAAAGTGCTCACTCCCAAAACAAAAGGAATTTGCCTCGTACACATGTGCGGAGGTATGGCTGATATGGATGCCATCATGTCCATTGTAAAAGAACACGGCCTGGTGCTGGTAGAAGATGCGGGTCAGGCTTTCGGGGCCAGTTTCAAAGGGCGGTCCGTGGGCTTGTTCGGCATCACCGGTTGTTATTCGTTCGACTTTTTCAAAATAGCCACGGCAGGCGAGGGGGGCGTCATGGTCACCGATGATGAACGCGCCTATCGGATGGCCGATTCCTACAGCGACCACGGCCATGACCATATCGGCGACAACCGCGGCATGGAGCAGCATCCCATCATCGGGTTCAACTATCGGATCAGCGAAGTGCACGCTGCCATCGGCAAGGTGCAGACACGTCGCGTACCTGAAGTCCGCCGGCGCAACAATGTGTTCAAAAAAATGCTTACGGACCTGCTTGCCGGCACTCCGGGTATCGGTTTTGCCCGGCTGGCCGATCCCGAAGGTGATTCCGCAACATTTCTCAACCTCTTATTTACAGACACTGCTACTGCCGCTTCGGTTGTAAAAGCCTTCAACGCGGCAGGTATTTCCGGATTCAACTACTGGTATACCAACATGTATCATTTTATCAACCAGTGGGACCATATCAAAAACCTCCGTACGGCCTCGCGACTTCCTATCGAGTCAATGGGCACACCCCAGGATTACAACAATCTTCAGCTTCCCGTTGCCCAGGATGTGATCAGCCGGCTCGTATCCTTCGGCATCCGCTGCACCTGGACGGAGGAAGAGGTACATCAATTGGCCGCAGGCATCCGCAAAGCCGTAGAATCGGTGTATGCCCAACCGGTAACCGGGTAACTTCGTCAAAAAGCGTTCATGCAGTACAAGAATTTCAAGAATATCGACCGGGTGGTTTTTGGCCGCGGCAGTTTCTCCTCCATGGAAGAAATACTGGCATCCCGGCGGTCCGACAATGATGGGTTCATCCTCTTTATCGTTGATGCCTATTTTTCGGACAAGCCGCTTCGCGATCGTATTCCCCTGCAGGAAAAAGATCTGCTCCGCTTCATTGATGTGGATCCCCATGAGCCAACCACCGGACAAATCGACGCCCTGCGCGATGAGGTGCTGGGCCAACACGGGCTCCCCGCCGGAGTAGTCGGAATCGGAGGCGGCAGCATACTCGATATCGCCAAAGCAGTTTCGCTGATGGTTACAAACGAGGGATCTTCTGTGCAATATCAGGGGCTGAATCTCATCAAGAAGCCGGGTATCTACCACCTGGGTGTTCCCACCATTTCCGGCACCGGGGCCGAAGTATCGATGACGGCTGTGTTGACGGGACCTGAAAAAAAACTGGGACTCAAGTGCGACTGGACGGTTTTCAACCAGGTGATACTCGATCCGGAGCTCATTGCCTCCGTGCCCGACGACAAATGGTTTTATACCGGCATGGACACCTATATCCACTGCATTGAAAGCGAGAACGGGCAGCTCAACAACGCGTATAGCCATGCTTTTGCCGACCAGTCGCTCCGGCTTTGCCGCGACATTTATCTGGGCGCACATGCCGGACGCAGCGCAGAAAACGACGACAAACTGATGGTGGCGAGCATGATGGGCGGGCTCAGCCTCACGTATTCGGAGGTAGGTGTCTGCCATGCCCTGAGTTACGGCCTTTCGAAAGTGCTGCACGAAAAACATTGTTTTGCCAACTGCATCGCCTTCCAGCATCTGGGCGACTATTATCCGGAAGGAGTGGCGGAGTTCAACCGAATGCTGGAGCGGCACCGCATCTTATTGCCGAAGGGGCTCAGCGCCGCATGGTCCGACGAAACCATCACCGCCATGGCGCAGGTGGCCTTCAACCTGCCGCACATGTGGATTCATGCCGTGGGCAGCGACTGGAAAGAGAAAATAACTGTACATTCCATCAAGGAACTTTATAAACGCATGTAGCATGAGTGAGAAAAAAATTGCCGTAGGAAACATCTCCTGCGGAAGCGATACCCTCTTCCTGATATCCGGTCCCTGTGTGATTGAGGAGGAGCAGGTGATGCTGAAAACCGCCGAGCACCTCAAATCCGTCAGCGAGCGGCTTAAGATTCCGGTCATCTATAAATCATCTTTCTGCAAAGACAATCGGAGCAGTCTGAAATATTATCAGGGTCCCGGCCTGGAGGAAGGTATGCGCATACTTGCCCGCATCAAGGCCGATTTCGGATTCCCGCTGCTGACCGACATCCACTATCCCGACCAGGCGGCACCGGTGGCCGAAGTGTGTGACGTGCTGCAGATTCCCGCTTACCTCTGCATGCAGAGCGGCTTGCTGGTGGCAGCTGCCAAAACGGGTCGTGTCATCAACATCAAGCACGGGCAGTTTCTGGCTCCCGAAAATATGAAGCATCCGGTGGGGAAATGCGTGGATGCCGGCAACGATCAAATCATTCTGACCGAACGGGGCTACACGATGGGCTACAACGATCTGGTGGTAGATCCCCGGAGCTTCTACCATATGGGCAAACTGGGTTATCCCGTAGTATTTGACATCACGCACAGCATTCGTAAATACGGTATACCCAGTGCCGATGCGAAGGGCGGCGCGCGTGAGTTTCTTCCGGTACTGAGCAGGGCCGGTGTGGCATCCGGTGTTGACGGGGTTTTCATTGAAACACATCCGGATCCGGAGAAAGCACTCTGCGATGCAGCCAGCCAGTTGTCGGTCGATGCCCTGGAGGAGTTCCTGAAACCGCTGCTTGAACTTCATGCGGTTACACTCCGGTACAGGAAATGAAGGCTTTCCGCTATTGTTCCCATTAATCCATAATTTCGTGCCCAAACAAAAAAGCGACTATGGAATTATACCTCGACTCGGCCAATCTCAGGGAAATTGAAGAAGGCTTTTCACTGGGTTTTCTCAACGGGCTTACAACTACACCGACCTTCATGCAACGCGAGGGCATCACCGATATCGACGGTATGATTGTCAAACTGTCGAAAATGGTTCCTGTGCTGCAGATTGAGGCCCTGGGCAACACTGCCGCCGATGTGGTCAAAGAGGCGCACAGGCAGCTGAAACTGGGA
>JBIIDU010000236.1:0-4040 GCA_044238165.1 Ferruginibacter sp.
TTCAGCGGATGAGGCCCGGAACAATCATTTTATTTTTTTGTAGTGCCGTTGTAGCTTGCGATACCCTCAAAAATACAATTTCTTTCACCAATCACTGCATTATGCCGGAAGGTTTCGGACCGTTCACCGTTTTGCCCACCGTTGCAAGCACCAACAACTATGCCATGGAAAGGACGGCTGCAGGAATGACCCGTCACGGAGAAGCTTTTTTCACCACCCGCCAATCGGAAGGACGGGGGCAGCGGGGGAAATCATGGAACAGCGCTGATGGAGAAAATATCGCCCTGAGCATTGTGATAAACCCCTTTCCGCTTGATATGGAGCAACAGTTTTTACTTTCGGCAGCCGTGGCGGTTTCCTGCGCAAGCTGGTTCAGCCAGTATGCAGGTGAACCCACCCGTATCAAATGGCCGAATGATATTTACTGGCGTGACAGAAAGGCAGCGGGAATCCTGATTGAAAACACCATCGGGCAGGGAATCTGGAAATGGGCGGTAGTCGGAATCGGCGTCAATATCAACCAGACCGTTTTTGACGAGCATCTTCCCAATCCCGTATCGCTGAAACAGATCACCGGAAAGGAACATCCGCCCGAGCAGCTTGCACACGAACTGCATCAGGTTGTAACGGCATGTATAAGCCGATTGACCGAATCGAATACGGACCGGGTGCTTAAAGAATACAACCGGATGCTCCATAAAAAAGGCGAGCGGGTGAAAATGAGGCGGGGAAGCATCGAGTTTGAAACACAGATCCGGGAGGTGGACAGCGTGGGCCGTTTGCATACCCGTGACCATATCGATAATTTTTTCTCACACGGAGAAGTGGAATGGCTGTCAGCCTGATGGATTTCTCCGGAAAAAAGGACCGGACGGATCTATTTCGTCAAAATCGGCTATGGCTTTTTCAGCCCCCCATTCCATCAGTTCCCGGCCCGAATGGGTTGTTGTAAGCCCGATGGCTTTTATCCCCGCGGCGGAAGCGGCCTGTATGCCCGAGGCAGCATCCTCAAAAACAAGGGCCTCCTGCGGAAGCAGGGAGAGTTGACTCAGTGCCCGGTTGAATACTTCGGGATGAGGTTTCCCCCGCGCAACATCGTCGCCATTCACTATGGCATGGAAGAAAGGACGCAGTCCAAGGGCATCGAGCACCAGGTCAACATTCGCGCGGTTGGCCATGGAAGCCAGTCCCAGTTTCATACCCGCAGCGTGCGCGCGCCGGAGAAATTCCGGGAATCCGCTCACGGGCTTCACCTTTCCGCGATACATACTCCTGAACAGCGCTTCCTTTTCCGCTCCCAGCGCGTCGCGGCGGGCTGCTGAAATACCCGTACCGAAAAATGCCGTGATGATTTCACGGATGGTACCGCGGTTCTTTGCTTCGAACATTTCGGGAGTGAGCGTGATGCCCTGAGAAGAAAGAAAGCTTGTCCAGGCACACAGATGAACGGGCATGCTGTCGACAATGGTGCCGTCCATATCGAAAATGAACCCTTTGATGCGCTGTTCGGGTAAAGGCTTCGGCATGACTGATTTGTATTTTGGTCGGTCTTCCGCACAAAAATACCAAGGCCTTATGGCTGAAAAACAACTTTATGAAGACAAAAGCGCCCATAAATTTAGTTTTCTTTTTGCTAAGATTATTAGTATTTTTGTGCAAAACGTATTTTTATGGAAATCGAACGGTTCAACAACAGCGCCTATGCGGGCAGCAAGAAATTTTCGCAGCAGGACATTCCCTCCGCCAATGCCACGGGGTTCGGCGCGCCCACCGATGATTTCATGGAGCGGGGCATCGACCTCAACGAACAACTGGTGCGCAACAAGCCGGCCACTTTTTTCATGCGGGTCTGCGGCAACAGCATGGTCAATGCCGGCATATTCGACGGCGACATCGTCATTGTCGACCGCAGCATCAAAGCCCAAAGCGGGAAAGTGGTCATTGCCGTGCTGGACGGTGAAATGCTGATCCGCCGGCTCGAAATGTCGATGAACCGGATCCGGCTGGTACCCGAAACCCCACGGCTGGCCCCCATCGACATCAGTGAATTCAGCGACTTCAAGATATGGGGCGTAGTCACCTACAGCATCCACACCACCTGATTGCCGGGCAACCGGAACCGTTCACACAATCCGCACCCGATACCGTGGCAGCCATCCCCTTCATACCACCGCCTTCCGGAAACGAAGAGAACCGCGGCAGCGGATTCATCGCCATTGTGGACTGCAATAGTTTCTACTGCTCCTGCGAGCGGCTCTTCCGGCCCCGGCTCGACAAGAAACCCGTGGTGGTGCTGAGCA
Source organism: Ferruginibacter sp. (assembly GCA_044238165.1). Lineage (GTDB taxonomy): Bacteria > Bacteroidota > Bacteroidia > Chitinophagales > Chitinophagaceae > Ferruginibacter. The sequence goes on from JBIIDU010000236.1 coordinate 2,301, forward strand.
ACAACGACGGATGCATCATCGCGCGCAGCGATGAGGCCAAGCAGATGGGCGTGAAAATGGGCGAGCCCTATTTCAAAATGAAAGCCCTGATTGAACAGCAAGGCATCCATACCTTCTCGTCGAACTACCATCTTTACGGCGACCTGAGCTGGCGCGTGATGGAAACCATGCGTACCCTGGCGGGAAGCGGCAATGTGGAAGTGTACTCAGTAGATGAGGCCTTTGTCAATCTTGGCACCACGCCCCGGGAGCAGTTGTGGGAAACCGCGCTGCAGATCCGCGAAACGGTGGAACAATGGACAGGCATCCGGGTATCCGTAGGCGTAGCGCCCACCAAAGTGCTGGCCAAGGCGGCGAACAGGCTGGCCAAAAAAAATAAGGAGGCCTCACAATGCGTGATGGTGCTGGATGATACGGAAAAAATCAGCGATGCGCTCTGCCGCACCCCCGTAGGTGAAGTATGGGGAATAGGTCGCCGCTATGCCGAAAAACTCATGGAACACCATGCCGTATTCACCGCGCTGGACCTGCGGCAGAAAAACGAGGAATGGGCAAAGAAAAATCTGGGCGGCGTAGTGGGCCTACGGCTGCTGCGCGAGCTGAAAGGGATGCCGTCCTGCGAGATGAAGGATCCCTTTACGGAAAAAAAAATCATCGCCACCACGCGCATGTTCGGCCGGCCGGTAAACAACCGCACCGATATCCGGGAAGCCGTGGCAACCTATACCGCCCGTGCGGCGGAGAAACTCCGGCGGCAACACAGCGCGGCTTCCGTCATATCGGTATTCCTGGTACCGCGGCAACCTTTTACCGACGGGCCTTACCGGCACGGGCCCGGTGTCAGCGCGTACATGACACTGCCCACGGCCAGTTCCGCCACAAACCTGCTGACCAAGCTGGCCGTAACCATCGCCGAAGCCCTGTTTGAAGAGGGGAAAACCTATAAGAAAGCGGGGGTGGTGCTGAGCGGCATTGTTCCGGATGGCTGCATCCAGCCAGGGCTTTTTGAACCCCTGCCCGGCTCCCGATCGCACCGGCTGATGAACACACTCGACAATGTGAACTTCGCCATGCGCAACGACGTGCTCCATTTCGCTTCGGCAGGAACAAGCCATCGGTGGAAAATGCGCCAGGAGTTGCGCAGCCCGCGCTATACAACGCGCTGGGATGAAATGTGTACGGTGAAATAAAAAGCTAAGGCGCAGAACTTAGAGAGCGATGACGCCTCCGTTCATACAATGCGATGATCATCATCATCAGAAGCATTCCGTAAAAAACATCCTCGAAAGGAATCGTGTAAATCCGGATACCGAGATTTTCAGCATCGTTGTATTCGACTACAGGCAGGGCGGTAAGCAATCCGTTCACCACCAGGAAAGGGATGAGGGCAATGGCATAGGCTATCAGGAAAAAAGTGGCAGAGAAATCGCGGAAGAAATCGCGGAAGAAGTAGAGGGCGCCGATAAAGGCAGCAGTCAGGCAGAATGTCACCGATGTGTATGCCCGGCGGAAATAAAACAGGCCTGCGATGAGCAGCAGCGCACCGATGAATTGCAAAACCCGATCGGCCCAGCGAACAGATTCCAGCTTCGGAAAATAGCAGCGTATACATTCATAAATGAAGACGCAGCAATAGGGTACTACCAGAAAAAAAAGTACTTCTTCGAGCGGAAGGTTGACGACAAAGATGCCGGTGATGTAGCGGGAATTGAAACTCCAGACCCCATTATGCGTAAATAG
>JBIIDU010000237.1:0-3992 GCA_044238165.1 Ferruginibacter sp.
TTGGGTAAAGTTGAGCAATCCGGCCGATACGTCCACTATCGTATACGTGTACCCGAATGTTCCCAATATGATTAGCACCGTAGCGGGAAGCAATACATCCGGATCAGGAAGCGGAAGTTCCGGTGATGGCGGTTTGGCAAAGAATGCCAAATTGCTGAACCCTACGGATGTGGTCGTCAATGCGCAAGGACATGTATTTTTTAATGATGGCGGTTTTACCTATTCCATCCGTGTGGTTACTTCGGATGGAATCATCAATCGGTTTGCCGGAAACAATACATCCGGGTTTTCCGGCGATGGAGGTCCTGCCAATCAGGCGGCATTGAATTATCCACAAGGATTGGCCATTGACCGGGATGGAAATGTTTACATCGCCGACGGGGGCAATCGGGTTATTCGCAAAGTAAACCGGCAAGGCATCATTCAAACGATTGCCGGAATACCCGGATCATTCGGGTATTCGGGTGATGGTGGACCTGCTACGGCTGCACAGCTTGCTGCTCCGAACGGTATGGCATTTGATGCAGCGGGCAATTTGTTCTTTGCAGATGCAGGCAGACACGTCATTCGGAAAATCGACACATCGGGCATCATCACCACCGTGGCGGGTACCGGCACCAGTGGTTTCAGCGGCGACGGCGGTCCGGCCACTGCGGCACGGTTGTACAGTCCGACGGATATCTGTTTTGATATCAACGGAAACATGATCATAGCCGACCGCGACAATCATGCCATCCGGCGCATCAATAGTTCCGGCATCATAGAACGGATTGCCGGAATCGGCGGCTTCTTAAACTATGGATTTACCGGGGACGGCGGAGCGGCTACGGCGGCGAAACTGAATAAGCCGCAAAGTGTTTCCGTCGACTCAGCCGGAAACATATACTTCAGTGACTACAGCAACAAACGAATCAGAAGCATAAGCTCAGGCGGAATCATACGGACCATCGGTGGAAACGGAAATTCCGCCACGCTGGGTGATGGACCTGATTTCTACGGCGGAGATTATGGACCGGCAACAAGTGCGTCTATCGATGCCCCCTATGGCATTTATTGGTGGAGTGGACAACTGTTCATCGCGGCCAGTAATCGAATTCGGAAAATAAAATTTTAAAATTTGCACAACGCATGTTCCGCAATTCAGACACTCCCGTCCCAACGTCTGATGATAGTGTCTTATAGGCCAAAGTCAATTCAAATTCAACCCGAAATTTTGGGGCCGGCACCCACTATGAGAAGCTTGAACGGAGTTCCTTTATTAGCAACTATTTTCAATGTATCACCATCGATAGGAGTGGATTCGTAGACCGCAGAACAGAACTGATCCTCTTTCATGATTTGACGGCAATGTGATCAATGCGATCTGCAAAACACTCACCGTCGCCGATTCGGGAAACTTCACCATCCTGAGTGGTGCCAATATCATCATTGCGGGTCCTTAGCGGGTGGCGACTCAATTCCCCCACACCGCTCCGATGCCGGCATCCCAGCAAAGCTTGTTGAAGGCGGGCAAATCGGTGTTCAGCAGCACATCTGCTCTTTCCCGAAGTTGCAGCCACTGTCCGTTCATTTCTTTCTGCAGGTCTTTGCTGCCCTGCGTCACCCGGGGGATTTCGTTCTCCGTCTGGTTGATCAGGAAGAGATAGTCGGAGCTGAACTTGTTCGGGAAGTTCTCCACGTCATCGTAGGCTTTCGATTTGCGTTGTACCATCTCCTCGTCCCAGGCGGTGATGCGTTGCGACAATGCTTTCCCGTTTTGCCTGATGGAAGCAAATTTTTCCTCGTTGGGCAGTTTGGCCAGCAGCTCTTTTATTTTTTCATTGTGTCCGTTCAGCCGGTTGATGGTCTGGTGCATGCTGGTAAGCCGCGTTTCCATATCGGTCATGGTTTCGTGGTACTCGCGGTATTCGGCGGGTGTGACATCGTACAGCGGATTGGCCAGTATTTCCCCGCTAGAGTTTACAGTTTCGTTTCCTGCCCTGAGCGTGTAATGGTAAGTTCCGGGAGGTACTTTGTGGCCACGGTAACCGGCTTCGATATATACATTGGGAATGCCGGGCATGGTGGCGGTACGCATGTTCCATACAAAACGGTTCAGGCCTTTGCTTTTGCTGAGTACAGGATCGCGGCCCGGTCCTCCGTCGTATTTGAGGTAGGTGCTGTCGGCTTTTGAGCTGAATGTGCGTACCGTTTTGCCTTCCTTGTCCGTGATGTTCAGACTGATGTTCATGCTGTCGTGCAGTTCGGGCAGGTTGTAATAAAGCACAACCCCGCTGGCAGGATTCACACCTGCTGAGCCTGAAATCCCCGTGAAATCGGAATTGGTATCGTCGAGTTCGCTCGAACTGTTGGTAAGGTAGGCCGGGGTGGGGGCGATGAGGAGGGTTTTGCTGCTGTCGCCCGAATAATTGCGGATCACATTCAGATCGTCCAGAATCCAGTAGGCCCGGCCGGAAGTGGCGGCAATCAGATTGTTCTGATGCACCATCAGGTCGGTAACCGGCGTTACCGGAAAGTTCAGTTTCAGCGCCGTCCAGCGGGCACCTCCGTTGAAGGAGATGTAGATGCCTGTTTCGGTTCCGGCATAGAGCAAACCCTTCACAAGCTGGTCTTCACGTACCACGCGGGTGAAGGCATTGGTAGGCAATCCGTTATTGATTTTGATCCAGGTTTTTCCATAGTCGGTGCTTTTATACAAACCCGGTGCATGGTCATTGAATTTATAGCGCGTGGTTGCGGCATAAACGGTAGCCTTGTCGAAGGGCGATATCTCAAGTGCGTTGATCAGGCATTCCTGTAAGCCCGCCGGCGTGATGTTCTGCCAGTCCTTGCCACTGTTGCGGGTGATGTGGATGAGACCGTCGTCGCTACCGGTATAGATAATATCTTTTTCATGGGGGGAGGGTACGATATAACTGAGCGTGCCATAATTCTCCGCACCCACGGCCTCATTGGTATAAGGCACACCGGGCCGTCCCTGTTTGCTTTTGTCGTTGCGTGTGAGGTCAGGGGAAATCTCCTTCCAGCTTTTCCCATTGTCCGACGATTGCAGCACATATTGGGAACCGTGATAAAAAACGCTTGGTTCAAAACGGTTGCACACGATCGGTGCGTTCCAGTTGAAGCGGTACTTCATGTCTTTGGCATCTCTGCCCAGATATTGTATAGGTGCCGCCATCACGTTGGTGGTAGCTTTCGCCTTGTTGTCGATCAGTTCGATGGAACCCTGGTAACTGCCGCCCATCACAAACCGCGGGTCATCGGGATTGAAGCCCAGGAAGGCACTTTCCCCTCCTGCCGAGGGGCTCCAGTTGCGGTTGGTGATGGAACCGCCACTGATGTTGCGGCTGGCGATTTTCACCGAAGAATAGTCCTGCTGACCACCATAGATGTTATAGGGGAAAAGATTGTCGGCCGAAATGCGGTAAAACTGGCCGGTGGGCAGCGACTGCTCACTCCAGGTTTTTCCCCTGTTGAAGGTGATGGCCGAACCGCCGTCGTCCGATATGATCATGTTGCTGGAATTTTTCGGATTGATCCACAGGTTATGATAGTCGCCGTGTGTGGCTGAAATATCTTCCCAGGTGTTTCCTCCGTCGGTGGAACGCATGGCCGGAGCGCTCATCACATAAACGGTGTTTTCCTGCTGCGGGTCGGGAAACACTTCAATGTAATACCAGGCGCGTTGGATCAACCGGTGGTCTTTCGTTACCTGCGACCAGGAGTCGCCGGCATTGTTTGATACATAGAGGCCGCCCGATTCATTGTCCCAGTTGCTTTCAATCAGTGCATACACTTTCTCGGAATTGGCAGGTGATACGGCAATGGCCATCTTGCCCATCTCTTTGGGAAGCCCTTCGGTCATACGCACCCAGTTGTCGCCTCCGTCGGTCGATTTGTACAAGCCGCTGCCCGGCCCCCCGCTGATCACCTGCCAGGGCAGGCGGCCGTGTTCCCACATGGCGGCATAAAGTATTCTGGGATTGTTCGGG
>JBIIDU010000239.1:0-3955 GCA_044238165.1 Ferruginibacter sp.
CTCGTTGATATTGCCCTGCTCCGACAACACCATTTGATGGTCGTCGGGAATTTGGTCATAGCGGTTTCTAAAACTGATCACCCCCACCCTTTTCCCTGAGTATTTTCCCAGTAATTTCAAAACATCGCCCACTACAAGCGATACTGAAGGCGCGTAATGAGACTTCAGCCGTCCGGGCGATGATGCGGACACACCCTCTTTCAGAGCCGGTGCAGCAAAAACCTGAACGCCTGTCGCCTGCTCTATTTCCTGCCTGCTGATTCCACCCTCACGGTACAGGATGACATCCCCGCGTTCATCAAACCCCACTATGGTGGATTCGATTCCGACACGGCAGACACCTCCATCTAGTATATATGGGATTTTTCCGGCCAGGTTGTCGAGCACATGCGCAGCACTTGTCGGACTGATATAACCGAACGGATTTGCGCTCGGTGCTGCCAGCGGAAAATCCAATTCCCGCAGCAGGTCCAGTGCCAAAGGATGACCGGGAATCCGCACAGCGACCAGGTTGCTGCCCGCCGTAAGCAAATCAGCGACTTTTGCATTTTTAGGCAAAAGAAATGTAATGGGGCCGGGGGAAAACTGTTTCGCCAGACGTATTGCGGCATCGGGTATCTTCAGAACATAATCAGACACCTGCTCCCAGGAGGCAAGATGCAGGATCAGGGGATTGAAACGCGGCCGGTTCTTTACAGAATAAATCGCCGCCAACGCATCCATACTGAGCGCATTTCCTGCCAGCCCGTATACGGTTTCGGTGGGAATCGCCACCAGACTGCCTTCCTGCAGTAGACGGCAGGCAACCAACAGATCTTTGCCAATCCGTGTTTCCATCGGTGGCAAAGGTAATATTAAGCCACAAGCTTCTTTGGTAGCCGGCACATCAATCTTGGGCAGTTTTATTTATTTTCACGAAAACATCCTTATGCTTTCCCTGAAAAAACTCATCATTCCCCTTGCGGTTTTTGGTTTGTTGCAGGCCGGCGCCCAGGATATCGCAGGATACCGTTACAGCAAATACCCTGCTAACCTAAAAAGTACCTCGAATGCGAAAAGCCCCGACTACGCCGGAAATCCTGCGATGAAAAAAAATAAAGCCAATATCCGGAACCGTTACACCGGTACTGTGAATTTCGCCGGAGCATATCAGGTACTGACCTGGGGCTGCGGAACAGGCTGCCTTACCGGAGTACTCATAGACACCCGTGACGGAAAAATCCATGAACTTCCTGAACTCGGTGCAAATAACTGCGGCCGGACTTCCGAACATGCCAAAGACGACCGGATGGTCATCCGAAAAACAAGCAGACTGCTGCTATCTGCCGAATGCGAAATGTCTGAAGGCAATCAGCCTGCTGCAGTGCGTTACAAAGCCTATATCTGGGATGAAACAAATAAAACATTCACACCAGTACAAGACACAGAAAATTGAACAAGTAACCCTCTTACTATCCCTTAAAACCTGTCAACCAAACACCCCGCCCAAAAAATCGAAAAAATCATGAAAAAGTATTTCGTCTTCGGCCTGACGCTTTTGATTGCCGCATGCAGCAGCCGTAAAAATTCAGAATCAACTGCAACTGAAATGGTTCAAAAAACTGACAGCATTGCAAATACCCCCATCCAACCTGTGGCAAATGACGACTCGGCACTGCTTGCTGAATCGGCGCTTGTTCTTGGCGCTCTTTGCAACAGAGACACGGTCGCACTTTCCGTAGCAATGGGCCCCGAAGGCAACCTGCTTTTCTCCCCCTACGGATTTATCGACACGGCAAATGCTTTGAAATTCACTGGCACCTCCCTATCGAAAGCCTTCAAGGAAAACAAGAAAATCAACTGGGGAAAATATGACGGCTCAGGGAAACCCATCCTGCTGACACCCAATGAGTATTTTGGAAAATTTGTGTGCAATGTCGATTTCAGCAAGTACGATACCATCCGGGCCAATATACCGGTGGCAAGGGGCAACTCGTTGAACAACCTGAGCACTGTTTTTCCGGGATGCGTATTCGTGGAGTACTACCACAAAGGCACCCCCGAAATGTCGGAGCTTGACTGGTATGCCCTTCGGTTGGTGTATACGATGGTTCACGGGAAACGTTATCTGGTTGCGGTAATCCACGACCAATGGACATCCTGATGACGGAATGATCTGTTTCTGGAAGGCTTCTCCAAATCAAGCCTCGCGTCCGTGACAGGACTTGAATTTTTTTCCGCTTCCACAGGGGCATGGGTCGTTTCTGCCCACCCTGGGCTCGACACGAACGGGCTCCTGCTTCACCGGTGCCGACGGATCGTGATAGTCATTTTCCTGACTGATATAATCTGGGCCACCGCTGCTGCTGGACGTGAACTGCGCTTTCTGGTGGTTCATTTTGCTCATATCGGTTTTCTGCTCCCTGCCCTCGCGTATACGGCCGGCATTGGTTTGCTCCATCGGAATGGAACAATGGCATAGGAAACTCACAATCTCCCTGTTGACATTATCGTCCATCTGCTTGAAGGCGGCGAAAGCCTCGATCTTGTATACTACCAGCGGATCTTTCTGTTCATATCCTGCAGTCTGCACGCTGTGCCGCAGATCGTCCATGGCACGGAGATGCTCTTTCCACGCATCATCAATGATTCCGAGGGTGATGCTGCGTTCAAGGGCGTTCATCAGCTCGCTCCCCCCGGTATCCAGCACCTTATTGATAGAGGCGACCACCTGCAGGGCTTTTTTCCCGTCGGTGAAGGGAACCGCCACGTTTTCAATATGCCCGTTCTGTGACCGCATGTTGCGGATCACAGGCAAGGTATCGGAAGCAATTTCGGTGACCTTACGGGTATAATGCTCCCGGGCTTCCCGGTAAAGCTGCTCGGCGAGCTGATGTACCGGTGATTTGGCCAGTTCGTTCTCGGTGATCTGGGTTTCGATTCCGAAATGCACGATGGCGGACAGCCTGAAACCATCGATATCGTTTGTTTCGCGGAAAGAATTCACCAATCCGTCGGCTACAGAAAAGAACGCATTGTCCAGATCAAGGGCGAGCCGCTCTCCAAACAACGCATGGCTGCGCTTCCCGTAAACCACGTTGCGCTGCTTGTTCATAACATCGTCGTATTCCAGCAGGCGCTTTCGGATGCCGAAATTGTTCTCCTCCACTTTTTTCTGTGCACGCTCGATCGATTTGGAAATCATGCTGTGCTGGATCACTTCCCCCTCCTTATACCCCATCCGGTCCATCAGTGAAGCGATACGGTCGCTGCCGAACATACGCATCAGGTCGTCCTCGAGACTCACGAAGAACTGTGTACTTCCGGGATCCCCCTGCCGGCCAGCTCTTCCGCGCAGCTGACGGTCGACGCGGCGGCTTTCGTGCCGCTCGGTTCCCACAATGGCCAAACCACCGGCTTCCTTGACACCCGGACCCAGCTTGATATCGGTTCCCCTTCCGGCCATATTGGTGGCGATGGTTACCGCTCCCGCCAATCCGGCTTCGGCCACCACCTGCGCCTCGCGTGCATGCTGCTTCGCGTTGAGCACATTGTGCGGAATAGTCTTCTGTTTGAGCATACGGCTGAGCAACTCGCTGATTTCCACCGAGGTTGTCCCCACAAGCACAGGACGTCCCAGAGTCCGCAGCTTCTCAATTTCATCGATGATGGCCTTGTATTTTTCGCGCTTGGTTTTGAAAACAAGATCCTGCTCATCTTTACGGATGGCTTTCAGATGTGTTGGCACCGTTACCACATCAAGTTTATAGATATCCCATAATTCAGCTGCTTCGGTTTCGGCGGTTCCGGTCATACCGCAGAGCTTGTGGTACATGCGGAAATAGTTCTGCAGGGTTACCGTGGCATAGGTCTGGGTACTGGCTTCTATCTTCACATTCTCCTTCGCCTCTATCGCCTGATGCAGTCCATCGCTGTAACGGCGTCCGTCGAGAATACGCCCTGTTTGCTCATCTAC
>JBIIDU010000238.1:0-3955 GCA_044238165.1 Ferruginibacter sp.
AATACGGGGAAAGGAAAAACAAGAGCAGAAGCAATTTCAGGAATGCGGGCCTAACGCTGGGTTTCAAACACAACTTCGCCAAAACAGGCAAGAGCATCAGCGCCGATGTGAACTATAACCGGAGCCGGAACGACAACACCAATGAATTCGAAACCCGCTATTACTACCCCGATGCAACTCCCAAAACACCCCTCACCTTCGAGAAGAGTGTCGGCGGCGGAAATTCCACACTCGTCACATCGCAGGTGGATTTCGAGAATACGCTGAACGAAAAAACCAAAATAGAAGCCGGAGCGCGCGTTGCCATCCGGAAATTCTACAGCTTCAACGACAACTTTGTGAAATTCAACGAAGCCGACCCATACATCCCCCTGCCCAACCTGAACAACACCTATTCCTACACCGACCGGGTGCTGGCAGCCTATGGCACTTTCTCACAACAGCGCAAAATGCTCAGTTACCAGCTGGGACTCCGCATTGAAAGTTCACGTTACGATGGCGACCTGATCAGCCAGAACCAGCAGTTCAGCAACGCTTTTCCCTTCAGCCTCTTCCCAAGCGCTTCGGCCACCTACAAAATCAGCGACAAGCAGGATCTTCAGTTCACCTATTCGCGTAAAATCAACCGTCCCAATTTCTTCCAGCTGATTCCCTTCATCGATTATTCCGACTCGCTGAATCTTTCGCGGGGCAATCCCGACCTGATACCGGAATTCACGAACCTGGTGGAACTATCCTACCAATACCAGCCCGCTACCGGCCATACGCTGCTGGGCAGTATTTATTTCCGCAGGACCGAAAATCTGATTACCCGCTACCAGTACCAGTTACCCAATCCCAACTTTCCGGCAAAGCCCGATACCGTGGTGATGACCACGTTCGCCAATGCCAGCAGCAGTTCCACTTTTGGTGTCGAACTTACCGCTATCGACAAAATCAGATCGTGGTGGGACATGACGAACAATTTCAACCTCTTCAACACCAGCCTGCAGGCGGGAAATATTCCGGGCGGAGCCAACAACGCACAGCTCAGCTGGTTTTACAAGATGAACCACAATTTCAAACTGCCGAAAAATTTCACTATTCAACTCAGCGGCGACTATCAGGCCCGCACGCTTGTGTCACCTTCGGGCAGCAGCCGGGGCGGAGGTGGCGGCATGATGTACGGAGGCGGAGGACGTGGCGGAGGAATGATGTTCGGAGGGGGAGGAAATACCCCCACGGCACAGGGATACATCCTTCCGATTTACGGCGTAGACATATCTATTAGAAAAAACTTCCTGAAAAACAATGCCGCATCGCTGACGCTCCAGTTCAGCGATGTTTTCCGCACGCGCTTCAACGCCACCCACTCCGAGTCGGTCTTTTTCGTGCAGGATGTGTCGCGCATACGAGACCCGCAGGTGCTGCGCCTGAATTTCAACTGGCGCTTCGGCAAAGTGGATGTGTCGCTCTTCAAACGCAAAAATTTCCGCAGCGAAATGGAGGGCATGCAGGGGGCGATGCCGCAATGATGCTTTTTGAGTGTTAGGTGTTGAATTTCAACTATTGAATGGGAATCACGCCTCTAGCATGAGTACTTCATGATTTTTCTTGTCTGAATCAGGATTTACAGGATTGCAAGATTTACCTGATTTGGGCGTCTTGCCATAATACCTGCGATACAATATCCTCTATCATGAATTCGAAATTACCGCAAGCTTCCGCGTGAAAGTACAGCCCGCGCCTTTCATCAAAATTCATTTACCTTGCGTCAACAAAAAATAACCATGAGAAATTTCAGTGCATTCCTTTCCGCATTCATTGTTTCCTCTACCCTTTTCGCTCAGGCACCCACCTTCCGCTGGAACCTGGCCAATACCAAGCCCGCTGCGAACATCAGCGTGGATCTTTACGGCGAACAGGATGCCGGCTTTTATGTAGTGAACGAACAGGCTCCTTCGGGTACACAATTCTCGCCGACCGTCACCATCGAGTTTTTCAACGCCGCGCTGGAGCGGGTATATGTAAAAACCATCACACCGCCGACACTCGAAGATTATGTGGGTGTCCGCTACTGCAACAAACAGCTGTGGCTGTTCACCGCGTTATTCGACAAAGCCGCCGGCAAAAACACCCTCTATGCGGCCACCTTCGGTTCCGACGGCACACCAGCGCCGCGGATCGCCCTGACGAGCATCGATGCGGACCGGCTGGCCGACCGGGGCTTGTTCAACATCGCCCTTTCGCCCGATGGATCGAAACTGGTGGTGCTGGCGCAGCCCGATTATGTTAAAAATGAACAGGAACGCATCACCATCAGCCTGTTCAATGCGCAGCTCAAACAGCAATGGTCATCCACGCAGACCTTTCCCTATGCCTGGACACGGGCCGTGTACAACGAGCCGATGGTCAACAATGCAGGCACTGTGTTCATGCTCAAGAAGACCGATATGCAGGGCGAGGGCAATACTTATTCCATTTTCGGATTCAACGGAAAAGCCCTTAAGGAATTTCCGGTAACCCTGGAGGGAAGAAAGAAGGCGACACCACCGGCAATGGGCATCGCACCGGACGGCAGTCTTGCCGTGGGCGGCTATTATACAGAAGACGCGAAAGTAAAAGTAGGATTCGGAAAAGCGTTCCAAGGCTCCTTCCTGCAACGCATAGACGCTTCCGGAGAGAAAGCGCTGATGACGTTGGTGACACCTTTTGAAAAAAGAAAAGACATCGTTCCAAGGCAGGTTCTTTTCCAAGATCAACTGACCCTCCTCGTGGGCGAAGAATATTTTGTCACCGAACAGGCCTGCTCCGATCCTGCCCGCAAAGCGGCTGACCCCTTCGCACGCGACTACTACTACAACGGAAAAGATATTTACCTCGACGCTTTTGAAACTTCCGGCAAACTCCGCTACGCCACCGTCGTTGCCAAAAGCAATGATTCTAAAAACGACAATGGCACTGCAGTGTCATTCTTCAGCGCCTTGGTCGATGGGAAACTCAGGCTGCTTTTCCATGATGAGGCTTACCGCTATGAGGAAAAACAGAAAGCGGTCATTTTCGGCGGATCACCGAAAATCATCGTACAGTCCGTTGTTGACCCCGAAACGGGTGCCGCCACCCCCACACGCCCCGTAGGGGATACCGAACCCGTTGGCGGAAAAAAAGGGGATATGCTTTTGCGGCCCGATGTGTTTCTCAGGCTCAGCGGTAAGGTTTTTCTGATCCGGGCGGAGAATAATAAAATATACCGGATTGGCAGGGTTGAGTTCTAACCCTGGAAGCGGGTTGATGAAACCTTACTTCTTTTTCTCCCACCAGGCATTGTATTCATCGGCGATGGCGTAGATGCTCATAAGCCCGTATCCTTTTTCCTTATTGGCCACTTTTTCGGAAAGTTCGGGGTAATCTTCCGTCAGCTTGGCCATCTTCTTGGCGAAGCCCAGCAGAAAATCACCCTGCTGGATAGGCTTTTCATCGAGCTTTTGCCAAACAATTTCATCCTGGTTGATCCTGGCGTCGTATTCGGCATAGGTTTCGTTCTTGCCCATGAAATCGGAAACGCCGTCTTTTTTCGAATAGTACATATACTGGGCCAGACGACCGGGTTTTAGCAGCAGCACAAAACCCAGCGGCTTTGCCGTAAGCCCCCCGGTGAAGTGGATGCTGCGGTAATGATTGACGGCCACCCCATAGGCGCTGATATCGTCGGGGCCATACTTCTTCTTCTCTTTTTTGGAGGCATCCGTATAAAAAATACAGGACTTCTGATTGGCCGTACGGTTGCCAAACTCCAGATAGCCCCGGGTGGTGTCTCCGTTTAGTGATACGATATAACCGGGATGGATTTCATTGTACTTGTAGGTGGTTCCGCTCCAGTCCTGGGAAAAAGCAACAATGGAAAAACAAAGCGTGCAGATGAATGATAAGAAAATACGAACGATAACCATGATGATATTTTTTATTTTGTGAATTT
>JBIIDU010000240.1:0-3952 GCA_044238165.1 Ferruginibacter sp.
TTTTATCCAGGCGGCAATCGGAAAAATCAGAGAAACTGATGGCCAGGTATTCATTTAAAAAAGAAGATATTGTTTTGCTTACCCTCACAAGGCTATCATCAACAGAATATTACAAAGGTTACGATCATGTACTGAATTGTCTCAATCGAATTGTTAAGTATTATCCGGACTGTAAATACTTGATTGTGGGCAATTACGATCTGCAGGAGAAAATGCGGATTGACCGTATCATAGAAGAGCAAGGCCTTCAAAGTCGTGTAGTGATGACAGGTTATATCGATGATCAAGAACTCGAAGAGCATTACCGCTTGGCCGACTTATATGTGATGCCCAGTAAAAAAGAGGGTTTTGGAATTGTTTTTATCGAGGCCATGTTTTACGGACTTCCTGTTATTGCGGGCAATAAGGATGGTTCACCACAGGCCTTACTTGGGGGCGAATTAGGCATTTTGATTGATCCGGACAGTGAAGATGAACTGGTCGAATCCATCCTCAATGTGCTGGAAAAGCCAGCCTCGTTCAAGCCAGACCAGCAATTGTTGCAGGCCAACTTCGGCTATGACAAATATCTAAAAAGAGTCAAGGCCCTTCTTGCCGAGTAAGTTTCCGATGAAATCCCAATTGCGCATCTTGTTGTTAGGTTGTGGCCATATCGGGAAGCGTCATGCTGAAATCATTGACGAACTGGCGATTTTGGCAGGAGTTTGTGATACTGATGACGGCAAGGCCAAAGCAATCGGAAGTCAGTTTTCTGTACCTTATTACACCGATTCCAGGCAGATGCTGGATTCTGTTTCTGCAGATGCAGTGGCCGTATGCACTCCGAACGGCTTACATTCAAATCACAGCATCGATTCGTTGAGCCGTTCGTTTCATGTACTTTGCGAAAAGCCTATGGCCCTTTCTTCGGATGATTGCAGGAAAGTGATTGAAGCTGCCGAATTCAACAACCGGCATTTTTCGGTTGTCAAGCAGAATCGTTACAACCCGCCTGTTTCCTATCTCAAGCGGATACTCGACGACGGTATATTGGGAAAAGTATACAGCGTTCAGGTGAACTGCTTCTGGAACCGTGATGCGGGTTATTATCACAATAGCTGGAAGGGCACCCGCGCTATGGATGGTGGAGTGCTCTTCACACAGTTCAGCCATTTCATCGACATTCTTTATTGGATGTTCGGCGATATCCGGAAAGTATGTTCGGCGGCGTCCAACAGCGGGCACCGGGGCATTACCGAATTTGACGACAACGGGACTGCATGTATTGAATTCCTAAGCGGGGCAATTGGGGGCTTGCATTACTCCATCAATACATCCGAAGTGAATATGGAAGGATCCCTGACTGTCATTGCCGAAAAAGGGACCGTCAAAATAGGAGGTAAGTACCTCGACCGCCTTGAGTACCATCATATACCCGGCATTCCCGAACCTACACTGCCTGAGGGCAATAGGGCCAACAAGTATGGTAGCTATGAAGGTTCGATGAGCAATCACCGCGCCGTATATACTGATTTCATCGAATCGGTTTCCGCTAACAGGAAATCATCCAACAGCTTCGAGGCGCTCAAAGCGGTAGAGATTATTGAACGGATCCACAAGTCCGCTCTGGATCAAACTATTCATATTTGACAACAAGAAAAAAAGAACGAAGCCGAATGGATGAAAGCGGACAATGGGATCTCGTCATCACATCCCGGAACCGCTGGTTCGACCTCAAGTTGCACGATAGCTGGGCCTATCGTGATTTGCTTTTTTTGCTTGTCCGCCGCGATTTTGTCTCCTTTTACAAGCAGACAGTATTTGGGCCGATCTGGTTTTTCATACAACCTCTGTTCACTACAATTATTTATACCTTCATTTTCGGCAATCTGGCCGCAATTTCCACCGACGGCTTGCCTGGCCCCTTGTTTTACCTTGCCGGCATTACCGCATGGAATTATTTCTCCGAGTGCCTGGTAAAGACATCCACCGTGTTCCGGGACAATGCCGGTGTTTTTGGCAAAGTCTATTTTCCCCGGCTTATCATGCCACTCAGCATTGTACTTTCCAACCTGATTCGTTTCGGTGTGCAACTACTGCTCTTTTTTGCCGTCATGTTCTATTACTCCATGAAAGGAGTGACATTCCATCACAACGCCCATGCATTGCTGTTTCCTTTCCTGGTTCTGCTCATGGCCCTGCTCGGGCTTGGAACCGGCATGATCATTTCATCGCTGACCACAAAATACCGCGATCTTGCCTTCCTGGTCAATTTCGGTGTACAACTGCTGATGTACACCACCACGGTGGTTTATCCGTTTTCGGAAGCTGTGCGGAAATATCCACAGTATGCATGGTTGTTCAAGTTGAATCCCATGACACCCATCATTGAAACCCTGCGTTACGGTTTTTTAGGTGCCGGCAGTTTTAGCTGGGCGAGTCTGGCCTGGTGCTCGGTTCAGACATTATTCATCACACTCGTAGGAATCATCATCTTCAACCGGGTGGAAAAGAATTTCATTGATACGGTCTAATACACTGCGCTGAATATGTCGATTGCCATAAAAGTGGAAGGCTTGTCAAAAATCTATCAGATTGGTCAGATCGGTACGGGTACCATCACACGCGATATTGAAAGATGGGCTGCCCGCATCCGGGGAAAGGAGGATCCCTTCCTGAAAGTGGGGGAGCTCAACGACCGTTCACGTGCCGGCAGTTCCGAATGGGTTTGGAGCCTTAAAGACATCAATTTTGAAATAGAGCAGGGGGATACCATCGGCATCATCGGACGGAACGGAGCCGGGAAAAGTACGCTGCTCAAAATTCTCAGCCGGGTCACATCGCCCACAACCGGTTCTGTGAAGGCCCGCGGGCGCATAGCGAGTTTGCTGGAGGTAGGTACGGGCTTCCATCCTGAACTCAGTGGCCGTGAAAACATATTTCTGAATGGTGCGATACTGGGCATGCGCAAACAGGAAATTCTCCGAAAGCTGGATGAAATCATCGCGTTCAGCGGTGTGGAACGCTATATAGACACACCTGTTAAACGATACAGCAGTGGGATGTATGTGCGGCTGGCATTTGCCGTGGCTGCCCATCTAGACGCCGAGATTCTGATCGTAGACGAGGTGCTGGCCGTGGGCGATGCCGAATTCCAGAAGAAATGCCTGGGAAAGATGAAGGACGTCAGCAGGCTTGACGGCCGTACAGTCCTTTTTGTCAGCCACTCCATCAACGCCATCAAACGTTTGTGCAACAAAGGAATGCTGCTGAAACTGGGTCAGATTGCCTGCCAGGGCCCGATGGATGATGTGATTGCCCATTATGAAAGAATGAGCAAAAGCGCGGGAGCCGAGTTCAACCATGTTGCAGGCAGCCAGGATATTCTGATTGAAGAGGTGAACATGGTCAGTCATCCCGAAACAACGGTTCGGGTGAATGACGAAGTGACGTTTGAAATAAGCTACTCGCTGGGCAATATCGAGATAATCACCGCGGTGGAATTTTTCGCTATTGTATATAATAGCACCGGAGAGGCCGTCATTGGCTGTTTTCAGGATGATGACAACATGCGTTTGCCGGTGAATCGGTTGACAGGACGGATTTGGTTGTCCTTTGAAGCTAACCTCCTGCCCGGCGATTATATTCTTTCGGTGGGACTCTTCGATCAAAACCGGAACTTCATCGATTGGGTCGATGAAGCCCTCTGCTTCACCGCGGAATCCTTTTATTCGGATGGCCGCCCCTTCTACCAGCGGCTGGGGCATACGGTAGGTAAAGCCAGGTGGATCCAACCCGAATGAACCTGCATTGCATCGGAGACAGCCATTGCGCTTTTTTTCTGGGATACGACCACATGCCCGACGAGTATCCCTGCGTGACCCACGGACTGTTTAATAATATTTTTTGTTACCGGCTGGGCCCCTCATTGGCCTATAATGCTTTCCACTTCGGAACAACCACCCGCACCCGC